>NZ_JANSHQ010000108.1:0-2991 GCF_047461715.1 Synechococcus sp. R8-2
GCGCAGACAGGGTACTGGCCAGAAGTTGGCCAACTTTGTATTCAATTCTACAGTCTAGCAGTGGTTTGCTTTGGAATCGCTTAGACTTTCACGGTCGGCTAAAGTAACACTGGGGATCCCTAGGGATCCTCGCCGGAGTGTTGAGAGTGCCCTATCCATGACTGGAGAGCCAACCCCCATTGACCCCGGGCCGGAGCGGTCTCAGGGCAGCTTGCTGCTAGCTGTGCCCATCCTCGGATCCCCGCACAGTGCTGTGGGATCCCGACAGTGGCTGGTATGGGGAGCGCTGGGGATCTTTCTGGTGGGCCTGGGGCTCCGCCTATGGCGGCTGGACGAGTTCCCGGCACCTGTGTTCGATGAGGTGTACTTCCCGGAGTTTGCCCAGAATTACTTGGATGGTAAGCCTTTTTACGATGTGCATCCCCCCCTGGGAAAGTACTTCATTGCCCTCAGCATTCGGGTGTTTGGCCGCAACGAGTGGGGATTCCGCTTCGCCACTGCTTTTTGCGGATCCCTGATCCCTCTGTTGCTGACCGGTTTAGCCTACCGCCTCACCTACCACGTGGGCTTTGCTCTGTTGAGCGGGGTTTTGCTGCTGACCGATGGGGTGTTTCTGGTGGAATCCCGCTTTGGCCTGATCAACGTGTATCTGGTAGCCTTTGGGCTGGCAGCGACCATTCTGTTGCTGAGAGGTCTAGAAGACCAAGGTTGGCGACGGGCTGCTCACTTTGCTTGCTCCGGGATCCTGTTGGGGGCGGCAGCTTCGGTGAAGTGGAATGGCCTCTGGTTTACCTTCATGTTTGCTCTGTTGGGGATCCTCGTCTGGGGGGTGGTCTGGCTGCGCCCGCAGTGGATCCCACGGTTGGGCATTTTGAGCCAGATTCGTCATCTGCGCTGGTGGCACTATGCGTTCTGCTTCGTCCTCGCTCCGCTGGCCTTTTACGCCATTCAGTGGATCCCGCACCTGCAGCTGAATCCCCAACAGGGACTAACTCTGGATTGGAGCTGGACGGGCATCCAGAATTATTTCCGATCCCTGGTGCTCATCAACCAATCCATCTACGGCGGCCACATGGCAGCCCACCTGGTGGTGAACGAAGAGACCCCTGTTCACCCCTACTGCTCCACCAGCTTGCGATCCCTGGTGGCTTGGTTCCCGGCTTTGCGTCCTTGGCTGACTACGCCCTTGGCCTCGGCAGGAGCTTGGTCCTGGCCAATTCTGGGCCGCCCCGTGGCCTACTACTTCGGCAGTCAGGGCAACCTCTGGCAAGCTGTTCATGGCTTGGGCAATCCTTGGCTGTGGTGGCTGGGGACGGGATCCATCTTGGTGCTTGTCTGGCGAGGGATCCGCCACTTTCACGGTCTCGAAGCCTTCATTTTGATTGGCTATGCGGCCAATTACCTGCCTTGGTTTAGGGTCAGCCGCTGCGTTTTTATCTACCACTACATGAGCGCTCTGGCGTTTAGCACCCTAGCCCTGGCTTGGTTGGTGCTGCTGGGCTGGCAGAGCTATCGCCGCTTTTGGCGCGGGGCGAGCATCACGGCGGTGGCCTTGGTTTTGGCGTCCTTTGTCTTCTTTTTCCCCGTTTGGCTTGGCCTGCCCCTCAGTCCAAGCGGATTCTACGCCCGCATGTGGTTTCGCTCTAGCCCGGTGCCGCTGTTCTGTTTCAGCCCCCAATCCTGCCAACAGCCCCCGCTGCACCTGCCGCCCATCCCCGGCTTGAACTGGATCTAAGGGAGGCATGGTAAGCTTTGTGAAGTTTGTTTCGTGAAATGCGGCGCTCCGTTACCGAAAGATGGAGCGAGGTTCGCGAAACCCTTGTGGTGGAGGTAGTGGAAACGTCATGGCCCGATCTTGCCCGAGTTCTGCCAACTCTCCCCGCCGTCCACTGGCTTATTCAGAGCAAGCTGTCCCGGTTGGGGTGATCGGGGTAGGCAACATGGGCCAGCACCACACCCGCGTTTTCAGCCTGATGAAGGATGTGCGGGTCGTGGGGGTAGCGGATATCAACGTGGAACGGGGATTGGATGTGGCCAGCCGCCACCGCGTTCATTTCTATGAGGACTACCGCGATCTGCTGCCCCATGTAGCTGCCGTGGCCATTGCCGTGCCGACGGTTCTGCACCACGAGGTGGGTATGGCCTGCCTGGAGGCCGGGGTACATGTGCTGATCGAAAAGCCCATCGCTGCCAGCATCAGCGAAGCAGAATCGCTGGTGAACCGAGCTGCCGATTGCAATTGTATTTTGCAGGTGGGGCACATCGAGCGCTTCAGCCCTGTTTTCCAAAAGCTGGGCCAAGTCTTGCAAAGTGAAGAACCTCTGGCTTTCGAGGCTCACCGTCTCAGCCCCTATTCCGACCGCGCCAGCGATGTGTCGGTGGTATTCGACTTGATGATCCACGACATCGATCTGTTGCTGGAGCTGATCCCATCTCCCGTGACCCGAATTACCGCCAGCGGCAACCGCATCTCCAAGCTGGGCTACCTGGACTACGTCACGGCTACTCTCACTTTTGCCAACGGTGCCATCGCCACCCTCACTGCCAGCAAGGTCACCCACCGCAAGGTGCGCAAAATTGCCGTCCACTGCAAGAATGCCTTGGTAGAAGCAGATTTTCTACACAATGAGATCTCGGTGTACCGCCAGAGATCCGTCGGCAGCACCAGCGACTACGGCCAAATGCCCTACCAGCGGGATTGTTTGATTGAGAAAGTCCACACCGACAATATCGACAAGCTGCATGCCGAACTGGAGCACTTCATCAACTGCGTGCGGGGAGGCAACCAACCTTCCGTAGGTGGGGAACAGGCCCTGAAAGCTTTGAGGCTGGCCTCGGAGGTAGAGCGGATTGCTTTGGATGGATGTGCCTGGAGCGAAGCCAAGCCCCGCCGTAGTCTCCTATCCTAGTCTTTAACGCAAGCCCCAGATGGGGGCAGAGCCCTGTTGTTGGCCCATAGCCATTCCAGCATCAGCTAGAAATCGCAGGAGC
>NZ_JANSHQ010000109.1:0-6930 GCF_047461715.1 Synechococcus sp. R8-2
TGCCGGGGTGGGGATCGGCGTGGAAATAGCCGTCGATGCAGATCTGCTGGAAAAAAGCGCGGGTCAACAGGCGAGCGATGTTTTCCGGGTCCGCGTCGCTGCGATCCGCCTCCAACAGGGGCCGGCCCTCGATCCACTCCAGCGTCAACACCTTTGGCGTAGTGAGAGGCCAATGGATGCGCGGCACCACCAGTTGGGCCGGATCAAACCAACGCCCCCTTTGCAACTGTTGGCGGAGCTGCTCGGTGTGGCGGGCCTCTTGGGTAAAGTCCAGCTCTGCTTGAATGGCCCGGCAGAACTCATCCGCCAAGGCCACCACATCTGCCAACCTGCCGAACTCCGTTTGCGCCACCAGCTCGGCAATGCCCCGGATTAGCCGCGTATCCCGCTCCACCACCGCCTCCAGCCCGGGCCGCTGGATCTTGAGGGCCACCCACTCGCCGCTGACCAGACAAGCCCGATGGACCTGGGCAATGGATCCCGCCGCAACCGACTCTGTATCCAGGCTGCTGAACACCTGCTCCAACGGCTGCCGCAACTGCTGCCGCAGCAGGATCTCCACCGCATTCCAGGGAACAGGGGGCACGTCGGCCTGCAGAGTGCTGAGGGCCTCGATGTACTCTCGCGGCAACAGGTCCGGACGGGTGCTCAGCAGCTGGCCCAGCTTGACATAGACCGGCCCCAGATCCACCAAAATGTTGCGCAGCACCATTGGGGGGGGCAGTTGGGGTTCCCCAGCCTTGCCAAAAGAGAGCAAGCGGCGCATGTAGTCCCAACCGTGGCGCAAAACCACCTCCAGGATCTCGGCCTGACGCGCCCCACTCTGGGCCAGACGGGCAAACATCGCAGTCTCTCTCCCTGGAAGTCCAATGGCAGAGAAGCCCGATCCCTAGAAAAAGGGGATAGGGGCCACCCTACGGGTTCCATCCCAACCGGTTTGCAGCCCCTCCCGCAACACCCGCAGCACCTCATCGGTGTCGGCATTGGGCTGGGCAAAGGAGAAAACATGCTTGAAGCGCAGTTTGCCCTCCCGATCCACAACGAACTGGGCCGGCAGAGGCGCTCCCAAAGCTTGGCCAACCCCATAGAGGCGGAAGGTTTTGCACTCGGGATCCACCAGCAGCGGGTAAGGCAGCTGCAGGTCTGCTTGAATCTGCTGGCTTTGAACCGGATCGGTGCTGGTGACCATCAGCAGCTCCGCCCCCAGAGCTTGGATCTCCCTGTAGCGGGCTTTCAGCTCTTGGATGTGGGGGTAGCAAAAAGGGCAAAAAAGCTTTTCGGTGAAGATACGAGTAAAAGCCAGAACCACCGGCTTTTGGCCGCGGTAGTCCGATAGCCGCACGGGATCCCCTTGCACACGCGGCAGCTCAAAATCGGGGGCAATCTGGCCGATTTCCAGAGAAGTGTTGGCTGGTTGGGGGATGAAGTTGTCGGCAAAGCGACGGTTAAACAGTCCGCTGTTGCTGGTCATTGCAGTTTTTTACGTTTCTTTACTACTTGCCACCAGCCTAACCCAAAGCCTCGGCCACCGCCTTCAGCCGTCGGAGCTGGGCCCGCATATCCTGCTGGGTCGGCCCTGCTGCCAACAGGTAAAACCCTGCCGCCACCCAGGGACTGGGGATGCGGAAGTTGAAGCAATTGACTAGAAGGGTACCCCCCGGCTGGGGATGGCATTCCCAGCGGTCGGTTCCTTCAAAAAATCCCTTAAACTGCCACTGCACCAAGCCTTCTGCCCGCTCTGTAATCACGCAATCCAAGCTGGGGGATACAAACGGCAAGCGAAGGAAAAAGCGGTAGCGGCTGCCCAATTCCGCCAGAGGGGATCCCACCGCCTCACAGCCCAACAGCGGGTTGAGCCAGCGCTTCATCAACTCCAGGTCGGTGAGGCAGCGATCCACCTGGGCCACGCTGGCCGCAATCGGAATTGACTGGGTGTAGACAGGCATCCTCAGGGGGAAGTTGGGGGAGCGAGCTTGGCCGCAGAGAGGTCTTCTGCCGTGGCAGAGGGGGATACGGTGCTCAGCAAAATCAAGATATCGCGATATTCCACCTGATCCGGCCCGCGACGGGGGGATCCCACTTGCACCACCGCCTGTTGGAGAGGCTTTTTGGGGTGGGGGGGAGACTCGAACACCAAGGTGCGGATCCCATTGGCCTGCTCGATGTCCGAGAGGATGTCCCAGCCGCGGCCCCACAGGGTGCGGCGATAGTAGGCGGCAATCGCCTCCAGAGGCTGAGAGGTCTGCAAGATCAGGGAAGCAAGGCCCCCCTCTCGATCCCGAATCTGTCCCGAAGAGATGATGGAAGCGTTGGGCAACTGCAAGTGAGGGGGAAACTGAGGGGGAAGAGCGCGGGCATCCCCCAGGGAAGCCTCAAAGTGCGTGCCATCTTTGCCGATGTGACGCCGCACGGGATCCTGATCCACTTCTTGAGCAACCGGATCAGGCATCTTGCGGCAGGCCACGAGGGATCCCGCCAACAGCCCCAGGGTTAGCCGAGTAAGAATAGGCAAAGAACTTGGCCCCACTGACGTGAACCGCTCAAGACGGGGATTTTTTCTCATCCGTTGGCCAGGGATCCCTGACTGGTTATAGCGGATCCCGCCTTTGGATACAACCAATCTCCCTTTCTGGGCCAAGTTCCAGAGCAGCCATCATTCGTCGAGCCAGGGCTGACAACTGCACACCAGGTGGCGATCCCCGTAGGCGTTGTCGATGCGGCTGACGCTGGGCCAGAACTTGTGGGCCTTGACCCAAGGGAGCGGGTAGGCGGCCAGCGAGCGAGGATAGGGGCGATCCCAGTGGTCGGCAGCCACCACCTCGGCGGTGTGGGGGGCCAACTTGAGGGGATTGCGCACCGGATCCATCTCGCCTCGCTCAATGGCGGCAATCTCCTGGCGGATGGCAATCATCGCCTCGCAGAAGCGATCCAGCTCCTCCAGAGATTCGCTCTCGGTGGGCTCCACCATCATTGTCCCCGGCACCGGCCAGGAGATGGTGGGGGCGTGGAAGCCATAGTCCATCAGGCGCTTGGCCACATCTTCCACCTCGATGCCAGCGCTTTTTTTCAGGGGGCGCAAATCCAAAATACACTCGTGGGCCACCCACCCCCCCGGCCCCTTGTAGAGCACTGGGTAGTAGGGATCCAACCGCTTGGCGATGTAGTTGGCGTTGAGGATGGCCACTTGGCTGGCCAGGGTGAGGCCGGCGGATCCCATAAGGCGAATGTAGGCCCAGGAGATGGGCAAAATGCTGGCACTGCCCCACGGGGCAGCGCTGACGGGGCCGTTACAGCCGGGCAAAACAGGATGGCCAGGCAAATAGGGCACAAGGTGGCGGGCCACGGCAATGGGCCCTACCCCCGGCCCACCTCCCCCATGGGGAATGCAGAAGGTCTTGTGCAGGTTGAGGTGGCAGACATCGGCCCCCAGCTCGGCAGGACGGCAGAGGCCCACCTGAGCGTTGAGGTTGGCCCCATCCATGTACACCTGTCCCCCCGCCTCGTGGATTATCTGGCAAATCTCGCGGATCCCTTCCTCAAACACACCGTGGGTAGAAGGGTAGGTGATCATCAAGGCTGCCAGCCGCTCCCGGTGCTGCTCCACCTTGGCCTGCAAATCCTCAATGTCGATATTGCCGGCTTCATCACAAGCTACGCTCACCACCTGCATCCCCGCCATCACGGCGCTGGCCGGGTTGGTTCCGTGGGCCGAGGTGGGGATCAAGCACACCTGCCGCCGGCTTTCCCCTCTGGCTTGGTGGTAGCGGCGGATAGCCAACAGGCCGGCATATTCCCCCTGAGATCCGGCATTGGGCTGCAGAGAAACTCCGGCAAAGCCGGTGATCTCCGCCAGCATCTTTTCCAACTGGGCAAAGAGGGCTTGGTAGCCGCGGGCCTGCTCCAGGGGCACAAAAGGATGGAGCTGGGCAAACTCCGGCCAGGTGACCGGCATCATCTCCACCGTGGCGTTCAGCTTCATGGTGCAAGAGCCCAAGGGGATCATGGAATGGGTGAGAGCCAGATCCCGGCTTTGCAGGCGGTGGATATAGCGCAGCAGCTCAGTTTCCGAGTGGTAACGGTTAAAGACCGGATGGGTGAGGTAGGGGGTGGTGCGCAGGAGCTGGGGCGGCAGGCTCTGGCCCAAGTCCAGCTCTGGGCTGTCGGGATCCCAAGCTGGCGGTAAGGACTCCGTTCCGCTGCGGGGAAGGGTTCCGGCGAAGATCTCCCACAGATCCCGCAGATCCTGAGCGGTGGTAGCCTCATCCAAGCTGATCCCCAGCGTCTGGTCATCGATCTGGCGGAGGTTGATCTGTCGCTGGGCAGCGCCGGCCTGGATCGCCTGCACCTGCTCTGGAGAAGCTACCTTGACCCAGAAGGTATCGAAGAAATGCTCGGGCCCCACCTCATAACCCAACTGACGGATCCCGGTGGCCAAGTGATGGGCCTGGCGGTGGATCCGCTCGGCTATGTGTCGCAAGCCACGGGGGCCGTGGTAGACGGCATACATAGAAGCCATCACCGCCAAAAGCACCTGGGCAGTGCAGATGTTGCTGGTGGCCTTGTCCCGCCGGATGTGCTGCTCGCGGGTCTGCAACGCCAAGCGCAGGGCCGGCTTGCCTTGAGCATCCTGAGAAATCCCCACCAGCCGTCCTGGCAGCAGCCGCTTGTGGGCCTCGCGGGTGGCGAAGTAAGCTGCATGGGGGCCACCATAGCCCAAGGGCACCCCGAAGCGCTGGGTGGATCCCACCACGATGTCCGCTCCCCACTCTCCTGGGGGTTGCAATAGGGTTAAGCTGAGCAGGTCGGCAGCCACCGTCACCACCATCCCCTTCTGGTGAGCCTGCTCCACCAACTGCCGGTAGTCCCGGATTTCTCCAAAGGTGTTGGGATATTGCAACAGCAGCCCAAAGCCCTTCTCCGGGCAAAACTCCGCCAGATCCGTCACGCGCACCTGGATCCCCAAGGGCTCTGCCCGCGTCTGCACCACTGCAATCGTCTGGGGATGACAGCCCCGATCCACCCAGAAAACTGGGGATCCCTTGCCCGCCAAGGTGTAGGCAAGAGCCATGGCTTCTGCGGCTGCCGTGGCTTCGTCCAGCAGGGAAGCATTGGCGATCTCCATCCCCGTCAGGTCGATCACCATCGTTTGGAAATTGAGCAGGGCCTCCAGTCGTCCCTGGGCGATCTCGGCTTGGTAGGGGGTGTAGGGGGTGTACCAGGCAGGGTTTTCCAGGATGTTGCGCTGAATCACCGGTGGCGTCAGGGTGTTGGAATAGCCCATGCCCAAAAAGGAGCGCCACACCTGGTTCTGGGCCGCCATTGCCTGCAGTTCCGCCAACACCTGCTGCTCAGGGCAAGGGGATCCCAATTGCAAAGGCTGGCTGCTGCGAATGGCCGGCGGCACCGCCTTCTCCACCAGCTCCTGCAGCGAACTCAGCTCCAACACTTGCAACATCTGCCCAATTTGCCGGGCATCCGGCCCAATGTGCCGTCTGAGAAAGAGTTCGGTCTGCCCCAGCAACTCCAGCTCCGGAGAAGGCGTGGGTTGTGGGATCCCTGGAGATGGATCCCGGCTGGGGGGGTCAAGTCGAGTCGAGTGGAGAAGGGCCAAGTCGGACATGGTGCGATAGCCGAGAAAGGGAGAGCAAGAAAGACTGTCTCCTGATCATAGTTGTTAAAAATTGTTTCTGTCGGGATCCAAATCCTGTCTTGGCCCTCGATTCGGGGTGGAGGGGATGAGACACTAGATGGTCGGAGAATGTTAGCAACCTATACAGATGAGCCTTTTGGATTCTGCTTGGAGAAGTGATGCTATGCGCTGGCTGCTGTCCATCTTGGTTCGTGTGGTGTTAGTGCTCTGTCTGTGCTTCGCTCCTTTGGGGATCCCTGTTGTGGCCAGGGCTGCAGAGCTTCCCGCGGTGAAGCACTTAGACACTCCGATTGACGTGAACAACACCATCTTGCGCAACTACCGCCAACTGCCGGGCTTCTATCCCACCCTAGCTCGCATCCTGGTGAAAAATGCCCCCTACAAGAGCCTGGAAGATATGTTGCAGATCTCCGGTTTGACGGAGCAGCAAAAGGCCTTGATCAAAGCCAACGCCGAGAACTTCGTGTTTGGCGAGTATCAGGAAGGGGCTAACCAACTGGAAAACCGCATCAACCAAGGGTACTACGGCTGATCTCGGCAGAGGGGCCATCGGGAGAATCGGCTTTTGTAGGAAAGGGATCCTGTGGCCTACGATAACGTCTGCAAGTACTTGGTGGAATGGTTCCCCGAGTCTTTTGCCCGGTGGCTGCTGGGATCCCCGGTTCCCTTGATCCAGCTCCAGCCAACGGAGCTCTCCAGCGAGCCCATTCGCGCGGACTCCCTCATCCTGCTGCGGGCCCAAAACCTGATTTTGCATCTGGAGTTTCAAACCGATCCGGATCCCGACATTCCCTTGCGCATGGCCGACTACTGCCTGCGCCTGTTCCGTCGCTATCCCGACCAGGAGGTGCGGCAGATTGTCATCTACCTGAGAAAAACCCAGTCAGAACGGGCGTACCAAACCTCTTTTCAACGGGGATCCCTTTCTCATCGCTTTGAGGTCTTGCGCCTGTGGGAACAAGATCCGGAGGTGCTATCCCGATACCCAGGCCTCTTGCCCTTGGCGGTACTGGCAGAGCCGGACAATCCAGAACCCCGTCTGCGGCAGGTGGCCAGAGCCATAGCTGAGATGGAGGATCCCAAGCTGCGGCAGGAGTTGAAAGCGGCCACTGCCGTCTTAGCAGGATTAACATGGACGCCAGAGGAAATCAGCAGGGTTCTGGGAGGTTTGGCTGTGCGGGAATCGACCATCTATCAGATGTGGCGAGCAGAAGCCCTCAAAGAAGGGCGAGAGGAGGGCCTGAAACAAGGCCTAGAGCAAGGTCTGCAACAAGGTCTGC
>NZ_JANSHQ010000110.1:0-1959 GCF_047461715.1 Synechococcus sp. R8-2
GCTCCTGCGATTTCTAGCTGACTTTAAACTTTCTGACTCTTTCCTCTTGTTTGAGCAATCCGGCTAGGATGTCTCAGAATGGGGGTGGTTATCCCCGTTATTGCAGTTTGATTGCGCATCCCACCATGAGCGAAAAGATCCCTCAAGATCCCTCCTTGCCGGAAGTGGCGGCTGAGATGGCCTTTGCTGCAGAGCCCAGTTTAGAGGAGGTAGGAGCTACTGCGGAAGAAACCACCCCAGACTCGGATCCCGGCAAGGGATCCCCTGGCACCGGCGGGTCGAATGCGCAGCGTGTCCGTCAACTGCTGGGCATGAAAGGAGCAGAGGTGGAGTCTCGCTCCATTTGGCAGTTGCACTTGCAACTGATGAAGCCTGTCACCTGGATCCCTTTGGTGTGGGGTCTGATTCCGGGGGCGGCATCTTCCGGTCACTTCACCTGGACTTGGGAGAATGTGGCTCTCATTTTGGTGGGCATGATTCTGGCGGGCCCCCTGATGACGGGCTATACCCAAACGGTGAACGAATACTACGACCGCGAGATCGACGCCATCAACGAGCCCTACCGCCCGATCCCTTCGGGGGCCATCTCTCTGCAGCGGGTGGTTATCCAAATCTGGGTGCTGCTGATCTTGGGGTTGGGCTTGGCCTATGCTCTGGACTGGTACACCGGCCATGACTTCCCGGTGATCACCTGCATTGCGCTGGCAGGAGCCCTGATTGCCTACATCTACTCGGCGCCGCCCCTGAAGCTCAAGCGCAACGGCTGGCTGGGCAACTACGCCCTGGGCGCCAGCTACATCGCCCTGCCCTGGTGGACGGGTCACGCCTTGTTTGGCGAGCTGAACTGGACGGTCTGCATCCTGACGCTGATCTACAGCTTGGCCGGGCTGGGGATTGCTGTGGTCAACGATTTCAAAAGCATCGAAGGGGACAGGCAGTTTGGCTTGGCCTCTTTGCCGGTGATGTTCGGGGCGATGGGGGCTGCTTGGATCTCGGTGCTGATGATCGACCTGTTCCAGTTCGGCATGGCCTCGTTTTTGCTGGGGGCGGGCCTAAAACTTTACGCGGCCCTTTTGGTGCTGCTGATCATCCCGCAAATAACCTTCCAAGATATGTACCTGCTGCGGGATCCTTTGAACAACGATGTGAAATACCAAGCCAGCGCGCAGCCCTTTTTGGTGTTGGGCATGTTGGTGGTCGGGCTGGCGTTGGGCCGCTCGGGGCTGTGGTAGTCGAGCCGACGGCAAAGTGCCCATCTTGGCAACAGAGGTGACGGCTTCCGCCCTGGGTTCGGCCCGACATCTGGGCCAAGATCAAGTCAAGATCAAGTTAAGTTGAGCCAGGGATCCATCCCCTGCAAGGATCGTTGGCGGATCCCTGGAAGCTGTTATGGCCCTGGGCCAAAGGAGATATCCAATGAAGCTGTTGTTTCCCCTCCAACTCGGCCTAAGCCTGGCTTTGCTCTTGGGGCCGCTGGCCGTCTCTCCCGCCCAAGCGCAGCGGATCGTCATCGACGGGCGGGGGATCGTGGTAGAACCCAGCACAGGTGGCTCGGTGATCCTCAATCCCGACCAGCCGGTCTTTTCTCCAATCTTGCCCTCTGCAGTTCCTTTTTCCATCGATGAAGAAGGCAAGATCGTCTCTGCCCCTGGCTACCGCTGCAGTGCGGCTACTGCTGCCGACAACTCCCCCATCATCTGTCGCTCCCGGTTCAACCGTAACGACGTGGTAGTGTATGAGCGGGACGGCCAATCCAACACCTTCTTCGTAAATGCTGACAACACAGTGATCCGGCCCTCCGGCAGTGGGCTGCGGATTTTGCCCAACCCTGAACCGGCGACTCCCTCGGGTAGCGGCCTGCGCATCATCCTAGACTGAGGGCAGGGATCCCTTCACCTCTTGTCCAGTTGCAACCGCAGCATTTGCTCTGCATCCTAGAGAGCATGCCTCTAACCCCCA
>NZ_JANSHQ010000111.1:0-2770 GCF_047461715.1 Synechococcus sp. R8-2
GGGGGGGAGAGGGGATAATCAAGGAGTTTTGAACCGTAAGGCTAGGCAGGAGAAGTTCCCCATGAGGGCATTTCTGGAGGAGTTCAAAAAGTTCATCAGCCGGGGCAATGCCTTAGATTTGGCTGTTGGCGTTGTTATTGGAGGTGCTTTTGGGAAGATTGTGACTTCTTTCGTAGCAGATCTATTTACTCCGGTTTTAGGCTTGATGATTGGTGGAGTGAGCTTCCAGAACTTGGTCTGGAAAATCGGTGGAAGTCCTGAAGACCCAGTTACGATTAACTACGGTAGCTTTCTGCAAGCTGTGTTTGATTTTGTGATTATCGCTTTTGCCATCTTCTTACTGGTGAAGGCGATCAACACCCTACAGCGAAAGGAGGAAGAATCTCCTCCCACATTGCCCCCACCAGAAGTGGTTTTGCTGACAGAGATCCGGGATATCCTCAATCGCCACTCCCAATAGAGCTATAGGGGATCCTTAGGCCCAAAATCCAAACCTGGTTTAGGGATCCCTTAACCTTCCAATCCCTGCCCTTCAGTGGCAACTCTAGAGTCTAGCTATGATCTGCGAAAACAGCCCTGTTATCTTATCCGTTCGAGATCTCAGCGCCGAGATCGACGGCACCCCCATTCTCAAGGGGTTGAGCCTGGAAATTCGTGCCGGAGAAATCCACGCCATCATGGGCCCCAATGGCTCTGGAAAAAGCACTTTTTCCAAGATCTTGGCTGGCCACCCCGACTACCGGGTGACAGGAGGCGAGATCCTCTACCTGGGAAAAAATCTCTTGGAGATGGAGCCAGAAGAGAGGGCTTGGGCAGGGATCTTTTTGGCATTTCAATACCCCATCGAGGTTCCGGGGGTGAGCAACTTGGATTTCCTGCGCGCCGCCTACAACGCTCGCCAGAAATATCGGGATCAGCCGGAACTGGATGCTCTGGATTTTGACGACCTGGTACGGGAAAAGTTGGATATTGTCAAAATGGATCCCGCTTTTTTGGAGCGCTCTGTGAACGAGGGCTTTTCCGGCGGTGAGAAAAAGCGCAACGAGATCCTGCAAATGGCGGTGTTGGAGCCTACGCTGGCCATTTTGGACGAGACGGATTCCGGTCTGGATATCGACGCGCTGCGCATTGTGGCCCACGGCATCAACCGACTGGCCGGCCCTGAGAATGCCATGCTCTTGATCACCCACTACCAACGCTTGCTGGACTATGTAACCCCCGACCACGTGCATGTGATGGAAGGGGGGCGTATTGTCATCAGTGGGGACAAGACCTTGGCGCTGGAGCTGGAGGAACGGGGCTACGACTGGATCAAAACTCAGTCGGGTCAAGAACCGGCAGCTGCGACATCTCGGCAGGAGAAAGAGGGATGAGCGCCACCTTGCCCAAACCTTTCGCCCCAGAGAGCCGCCTATTCCTGGAGCACATCCTCGGCCAAATCCCGGAAAGGCAGGATCCCTACACCACCCTTAGGCAGCAGGCCCGCGCCCAACTGGCCGAACTGGGGATCCCGACCCCACGGGAAGAAGATTGGAAATACAGCGATCTCTCGCCGCTGCTGGCCCACGAGTTTCGCCTGGCTGTCGCGGCGGATCCGGCTCTGGATGCGGCAACCCTAGAGCCCTGGCTTTGGCCGGAAGCCAGCTATAGCCGCGCCGTGTTCGTCAACGGCTACTTTGCCCCCCAGCTTTCTGATTTGAGCGGCCTGCCCACCGCTTTGCAGGTGATCCCTTTAGCCCAAGCCCCAGGGGAGTTGCTGCAAACCCTGGCCAAGACGGATGTGTTTACGGCCCTCAACACCGCTCATCTGGGAGATGGGATCCAGATTGGCCTACAGCCCGGCCAGGAAGTTCCGTCACCGCTGCACCTGCTGTTCATAACGGTGGCTCCTGAGGGAGAGGCCGTTTTGGCCCAGCCCCGCTGCCTGCTGTCTTTGCAAGCCCACAGCTCCCTCACGCTGATCGAAGATCATGTATCCCTGGGATCCGGGATCCCCTTTGGCAACGCGGTTACGGAGATCGCCCTGGCAGAGGGATCTCGTTTGCACCATGTGATTTTGCAAAGGCAGGGATCCCCAGCCTTCCACATCAACCAGACCGCCGTGCGCCAAAGCTGCGACAGCCACTACCGCCTCCAGGCGATTCAGTGGGGATCCCAGTTTTCTCGCCACAACCTGGAGATCACCCAAGCCGGAGCCCAGGCCCACACCCAACTGCAGGGGCTAACGCTGCTGAAGGGATCCCAGCACAGCGACACCCACTCCCGCCTGGTGCATCAGGCCCCCCACGGCAGCAGCCGCCAATTGCACAAGTGCATTGTGGACGAGACGGCCCATGCGGTCTTCAGCGGACGGATTCTGGTGAGCCGAGAGGCCCAACTGACGGACGCCGCCCAGACCAACCGCAACCTGCTCCTAGGCCCCAAAGCCCGGGTCGACACCCAGCCGCAACTGGAGATCTTTGCCGACAACGTCAAGTGTGCCCACGGGGCCACCGTCAGCCAACTGGAGGCGGAAGAGATCTTTTATCTGCAAAGCCGGGGTATTCCCCAAGCTGAGGCCAGGCAACTTCTCACCTGCGCTTTTGCAGCAGAAACCCTGGAAGGGATCCCGTTGGCTCAACTTCCCGCCCTGGTGGCCCGCCGGTTGGCCGGGATCCCGTGAATCCAATCAATTCCAATAACAATAATAAGTTGTTGCTCCCCCATTACCCTCAAGAGTGACCAGACTTGGGCGTAATGGATAGGCAGCAGTAAACTACCCGGCTCCGAC
>NZ_JANSHQ010000112.1:0-8126 GCF_047461715.1 Synechococcus sp. R8-2
CGCCGCGGGTGTCGGGTAGTTTACCAAACAGCTTAAGACCTGCCATACGCCACAGCCTCTCCCCGGAAGAGGGAAAGGCTGGAACTGGGTCGGGAAGTAAACTGCTTTTCTGGTACTCTGGAATATTTGTGCTCTGTGGGCAGTTGAGAGTGGGGTTGCGGCCAGGTGCCCCCATCAGTAGGCTAAGCCCATGCTGCGGGTGGTTTCGGGGCCAAGGTAGACTCGGATGCTCAGAAAATCGGTGGGACAAGCGGTTTCACAGCGTTTGCAGCCAACGCAGTCTTCGGTGCGGGGAGCGGCAGCGATCATGCCAGCCTTGTTGTTCCCCTTCCAGGGCACCATCTCCAACACGTCGGTGGGACAAGCCCGCACACACTGAGTGCAGCCGATGCAGGTGTCGTAGATCTTGACCGAGTGAGCCATTAGCGTTCTCCAGTCGAGCAGGTTGAAACGTTAAAAAGAGGTTTACCGAATCCGCAGGGCAGCAGCATCGCTGCGCAAGTGCCCTCAGTGTACAGTAGTCCTGGGAAGCCTCCAAAATCTCCGATCCAAATGTTCAAACAAATTTACATCCGGTGGGCCAATGGGAAGGTTGCTGGGGTTGGGCTAGGATCGGCCTGAAGATGACAGGACAAGGGATCCCGAACATGGGGCGCTCGGTGCAAGATTGGCGAAGGCAAACTCAGGGCAATCTGCGTCGTCTGGGGCCAATTTTGCTGGAGATCTTCGAGGAGAACAGGCCTCGCCTGCGCCAATGGGATCAGCAGCTCACCGATTGGGTGCGCAGCCGCCGCTGGGGGGTGGATCCGTCTCTGCCCAAGGTGGCTATCTATGTCCTGGGCGCAGTGGTGATCCTGGCGATCCCACTTCTCACGTTTGTGGCTTTGGGGGCCTTTCTGACCTTTCTGGGTGTCCAAATTGTCCAAAAGTGGTCACAAGGGGATCCCGCTCGCCAAACTCAGCGCCGCTATCTGCGCAGTGCTGACGCGGATGATGATGACTTTGATCTGGATTGAGAAAGGGGCTGCGGGGAATGGGCGGGCTAACTGTCCGCCGACCGTTGGGGCTCCTGGGAGTCTTGCTGCATGCCCAAGCGTTGTTTGACCTGTCTGATCACCTTCTGGTGAGAGCGGTTTTCCAGCCTGTTTAGGCCGATGGCGCCGGCCAGGATCCCCAACTGTAAGGCCAAGCTGGGCAAGGTGGTGTTCAAGTCCCGTCCCGCCAGGGCTCGAAAGAAAAACACAAACGCCCCGATGGTAGCCGAGAACCCCACCGCCAAGTAGATGAAGCGCCGCAAGCTGCGGTAGGGAGCGGCCAGCTCCGTCAAGAGCCTCACCTGCTCTGCTGAAGAGGGATCCCGGCGTTGCGACAGGGGCGATCTTGGCTTGGGATCGGAGTCTGCCATTGGCTACACCTCCTCAGGCAACAAGAGGGGCTCCCGACCGGAAACCCCCGCCAAAACGGCTTCGGCAGCGCGGCAGGCGGCCAGAATATCTCGCTCTTCCCCTCCCAAGTACACGCGGCCAAAGCTACCGAAAGGCATCACCTCCAGGATGTTGATCTGGGCAGATTTTTCTGCCTCGTTGGCAGCCAGGGGGGCATAGCCTGCCGGTTGCACCTCCAGGATATAGAGGGTTTGGCCGGCCAGGAGCATTTGGCCACGGCGGGAACGGTTAATCAACTGGGTTTGGTGGGGATCAATGTTGCGGATGATCTGGCTGGAGATGATGCGTGGTTTGAGGCGCTCCTGTTCGCTCACCCCCAAGGCAGACAAAATGGCGCGGCCAGCCGTGCGGGTGTCCCCTTGGTTGCTGGAGTGTACTTCCAGAAGGCCGTAGAGGCGTTCCACCACCTGCAGCCCCGGCCTCACCGAGGTGGCCTTCAGGGCAATATCCATAACGCGGTTGATCTCGATGCCGGGGGAAATCTCGACCCACAAAGAAGTGTCCCCAGGCAGGGGCAAAAAGCCGTAGGCTACTGTGCCCAGATAAGCAGCATACTGGGGTTGCAGCCGATCCAAAAACACGTAACTGCGAAGGTCGATCCCCAAAAAAGTCCTCCCTTTGGGCTCAGTTGGATGTTGAGCTGATGGCGATCTACATTCTCATTCTCCAGCCTCATCCCAGCTCTTGGATCTTGGGCAGACCGGCCAACCTTGGTGCATCAGTTGGGTTGCTGCCCAGCTCTACAGATCGCCCTGAGCCACCACCTTCACCGTTGTCAGGGCTTCCACGTCGATGGGCCCGCGCACGTGCAGCCGCTGAGTAGAAATGCCCAAAGACAGGTCGCGAAACGCTCCCAACGTGGGGATCCCAGCTCCCCGGCCTGCCGAGAGGGGGGAAGTGTTGATGTGGATCAGGGCGGCATCTACTTCCTGGAGAAAGCGCTGGGCCGCCGATTGGCTATCGGTGAGGATCGTCTCCGATTGACGGCAACCATTTTTGTTAATCCAGGCGATCGCCTCCGTCAGGTCGGCAATGGGCTGCAGGCGCAGATGAGGTCGTTCCGTCGAGTCAAAGCCTTGCCCAAGCGGCTGGAGCTGCGGGAACTGTTCCAGAATGGAGGCGGCTGCCTGGATATCGATCCCGTGACCCAGCAAGTCCTCAATCAAGGCGGTCAGATGGTTGGTGGCCCAATCGGTGTGGATCAGCAGCCAGAGGGTGAGAGGCTGATAGATGGGGATCCCTTCTGAGCCGTACTGGGCCAGGGGATCCAACAAAGCCGATTTGACCAAGGGCCAAGGGGCAGTGCGATCCAGATAGATGTGGCCGTAGCCCAAATGGGTAGCCAGAGTCGGCACTTTGCTGGCCTGCAACAGGAACTCCACCCAGCCGGGGCGACCGCAGGGAATCACCAGGTCTAGGTAGCGGGTTTGCTGTAACAACGGCAATAGTGGGGAATCTACTTGGGGATCTGCGGTTCGGTCTTGGGCGGGCAAGGTTTGAATGGCCCCTTCCGGGATCCCGTGCTCATAAGCCGTCTCTGCCAACAGGTTGACCATAGCCTGGTGAGTTTTCTGGATGGGACCGCTGCTGGCCAAAATCACGCCATTTCCTGTTTTTAGGCACATGCCAATGCCATTTAAGGCAAACTCGGGGTAGATTTCGTAGACCAGAGCAATCAACCCCAACGGGACGCGGTAGCGGCCAATAAACAGGCCATTCTCCTGGCGGTGCCCTTTCTCCAGCTTGCCAATGGGATCCGGCTGCTGGGCCAGGAGAGTCAGCAACTGGGCGGATCGCTGTAGACGCTCGGGGGTGAGCTTCAGGCCGTTGAGGATCCACTCCGGTACGGTTTGCTCGCGGCAACTTTCCAGGTCGAGGGTATTGGCTTCCAGGAGCAGATCGGAGCGCTCCAACAAACACCGCGAGAGAGCCAGCAGGGCCTGGCGCTTGGTTTGGCTGCTCAACCGCTGCATCTGCGGTAGTAAGCGGCGTACCTGTCGCAGAGTGGTACCTAAGTCAAAGTCTGAACCGAAATCTGTCACTTGAACTTCTCCCGCCTAGCCCATTAGAGACAGACCCGCTGCGTTCTCCAGACCACTGCTAACAAGAAATGGTTGGATCCACAAGTGCTGGGGCTGCCAATTCTGGAGACCAGTCGCTGGAGAAAATCTCACTCACCTCAGGGCCGCCGCAGCAGCAGGATCGCCGTTACCATCAGCAGCGTTAGCAACAAGCCGAGAATCATGAACCAACTGAGCAACTGGGTTTGGTTTGGGAAGAGCACTGCGCCGATGAACCCAACCGCCAAGACAATGCCCAAGCTGAGGGTGAGGCCCAAGAGCGCGGATCCCTGTAGGGTGTTTTCCCGCCGCAACACCCATTGGTAGCCGTTCCAGAACCACATTTTGCGATAGGGATAAGAAACGGCCAGTTGCTCGATGTACAGGCGGTCGGGGGTAATGGCAAAAATATGCTGGCAACGGCTACACCCAAAGGCTTCGGTTAGGGTGATCAGGCGCAACTGACCTTGATGGCAGCACGGGCAGGGGTAAATTTTGGCGGGCTCAAGGGTCTGAGCGACACGCGGGGTTGATTTTCGATGGGGAAACTTGCGGGGAGAAGAGAAGGCCACAGCTCTCAGCCGGTGAGAAGTTGGGATCCCTCACATCCTATCTCCAGCCAAGCCGGTTCAAGCTACCCAAAGATGATGGACGTAGCGCCAGATGAGGATTTGGTTGAGGACAAAAAAGACTAAAGCCAAAAGCCCATATCCCAGCTTCAGAGCAACACCAAGATAAGGCCGCACCTGTTGGGGGATGAAGCTGAAATCGGTGTGTTTGGCCCAATGCGCCAACGCCAACACCTGCATGAGGTGAACCGGCAGGCAATAGCGGCTCATGCTTCGTTGCCCCAAGGGGCTCATACCCGTTAGGGCAATGTAAAACATGGCCCAAGCAGCCAGATGAAATCCCAGCCGCTCCCGCCAACACTGGCTTCTACCTGCCATAACTCCTGCCGCATCCATTAAACCTGTGACAAGCAGGGATCCCAGGGTGGCAGACACAAACAGTTGGCTAAGAGCGTCAGCCCACAGCCCAGGGTCTTTCATCGGTGCAGAAAGAGAGAGTAAGCTTTGCCAGCGTTCGGCGGAAAGGACATATGTGCGAGCTTGGAAAATAGCTTGATAATTGGCTTTCACGCCGGTAAAGTAACGCTGCATTTCCAGGTAGAGATCCCAGCGTCCGAAGCGGAGCTGACAGTAGAGAAAAAAGCCCAGGCCACCCAACAGAGCCAAGCTCGCTGCCATACTCGTCCAAAACCAACGGCGGGCTTGGGTTCTCTCCCCCGCTTTCAGGAGATTCAAAAAAGGGAGCAGCGCCACCGGCAAGCCGACAATCCGAGTAGCACTCATCACCAAGCCGTGGATCCCAGCCAGGAGCATCAGCAGGGGACGGCCCCCGTGAATTGACCAGTAGAGAAAACCCAGTAGGCTGGCCATAAACAAAGATTCGCTGTAGCCCACGACCAGGTAAAAGCTGGTGGGATAAAAGAAGATGAGCAGACTGGCCAAAATTTGCCAGAGGGGGGGAATTTGCCACCTGCGGTAAAGCAGGAAAAGGTAAACCCACATCAGCCAGCAAAAGAGCTGGGCGGTGAGGTAGAGCCCCAGTTCAGGGTCAACTCCCACAAGGTGACTGATTGCGGCCACTGCCAGGGGATAGCCGGGGAAAAAAGCTACGTTGCTCTGCTCATAGGCAATCTTGTCGAAACCCACAAACTGGTACCCCCGCCGCACAATGCTGAGATACCAATAGCTATCCCGCTGACTCAGGGCTGTGAAGGCAGAAGCATAGTCGCTCTCCTCACTCCAGAGGGAGATCATAAAGATCTGCAGCACTGTCAAGGCCAAACTGGGCAACAAGATTTGCCCTAAGAAAGGGGCAAGGTACTGCCGACCTCGCTGCAACAGATGACTGAGAGGAAAGCTCATCGCTGAATCGTTAAGGGTGAAGATGGCACTTTGATTTCTTCTTGGTAATCGTCGTCGGAGTTCACCTGCCAGAGATTGTGACTACCGGGTCGGAGAATGTTCTCAGCCGCCAGCAAGCCCATCAGTAAACTGTGATCTTGGTTGTTGTATTTAAATGAGCCGTAGCGGCCCACCACTTGTAGATTTTCAAACTGGCTGAGATACTCCTGCAAAATGGCTAAATCTTCTTTATAGCTACCGGTATAGATGGGATAAGTGCGGGGCAGGCGCACCACAAAGCCACTGTAGATCTTTTGATCGTGAAGCAGGCCAATTTGACGCAGCTCCTTCTCGGCCAAAGCCAGCAATTCCTCCTCAGGAGCTTGCCACAAGGGATCCCCAAAGTTGCACCAATACTCACAGCACAAGGGGGTTTGCTCTTGGTTGGGCAACATGGCCGGAGACCAATTGGCGAAGTTGGTCACCCGTCCCACCCCCACCGTTGGATCGTTGATATACAGCCAGTTATCGGGGAAGAGCTGGGATCCCTGCACAATCAAGTAAACCAAGACAGTATTGCGAAATCTGAGATTGCGGGCTGCCTGCAGCACTTGGGGGGGAGGCAATTTCCGCAGGCTCTGCACCAACACCGTCAGAGGGATCGAGGAAATGACGTGGGAGGGGGAGACCCAAGTTTCACTTCCATCCTGAAGATTGCGCAGTTGCAGCTCGACAACTTGGGATCCCCGATGTCTGAGGGTGACTACTTCTGTGTTGAGCAGGACTTTTTGTCCCTCGGCAAGCAAATACTCCTGCATTTTTTCATAGAGCTGCCCGGATCCCAGACGAGGAAACTGAAACTGGTCGATCAGAGACTTGGCCAAGCTTCGATTCCACCCCAAGGCCTTTTGGATGGCTTGCCCAAGGCTGAGACCTTTGATGCGCTGGGCAGCCCAATCAGCACTGATCTCGGTACAAGGGATCCCCCAAAGCTTTTCCGTATATCCTTCAAAGAACATTTGAAAGAGTCGGGTGCCGAACTTGCCTTTGACCCAGTCGGCAAAGTTCTGGGGAGCTGGTCGCGGAATTAATTGTGCCCAGAGATAGGAAAGGACAATGTGCAGGCTTTCCCACCAACCCACTTTGCGCAGGACTTCCCAGGCCTGAATGGGGTACTGAAAATACTGCTTGCGGTAATAGATGCGGGTGAGCCGTCGGACGGTTACTTGCTCGGATTCCAAAACCTGATTCCACAACTCTCGCACCGGCAGGATTTTAGTGAAAAAACGGTGCGGGCCATAGTCCAAGATAAACCCCTGATACTGAATACTTTTGGCCAAACCCCCGACCTTCTCCTCTCGTTCTACCACCACTACGGAAAAACCCAGTTGGTTCAAGCGATAGGCAGCCGCCATGCCTGCCGGCCCCGCTCCCAGGATGTAGATGGGATCCCCCACTCTGTCTCTTCCCGAAACTGCTTTACAGGGACATCCTAAAACAGGTCGAGAAACTTCCCTACCATCGGCCAATTCCCTGCCAAACCCCAGGACAATGAGGGGAGAAGAGAAAGGTTAGACTGGTGAGGCTGCGGCTGGAGGCTGGCCTGTGCTGTTGACCAAGGGCTTTGAGGTGGAAATGTACACCGGCACCGCCGCCGGGGAAGTGGTGGGTCTATCGGATCGCATTTGCCAAGCTTTGCCGGGGTTTGTGCGGGAGCCGGATCGGCGCAATGTGGAGTACATCACCCCCCCTCTCCGCCGCTACGAAGACCTGCTCTGTGCCTTGTTGCGGCCTCGCCTACAGTTGCGGCAATTTTTGCGCCGTCTTGGCCCTTACACCCTTCTGCCAGGGAGCACGCTAGCTTTGGGCGGCAGCGACCACTTCGAGCGGTCGGATCCCGGCAACCCCTACCACGACTACATCGAGCGCACCTATGGCACGCGGGTGGTAACTGCTAGCATTCACATCAATGTTGGCCTGCCAGGTACTGAGGCCATCTTCCGGGCCTGTCGCCTGCTGCGAGCGGAAGCATCTCTCTACCTAGCTCTGAGCGCTTCCTCTCCTTTTCTGGACGGACGGGTGACGGGATCCCACTCCAGCCGTTGGCAGGTGTTCCCCAAAACGCCGGCTCAGGTGCCCTTCTTCCGGGATCACGCCCACTACATTGCGTGGATCCAGGAGCAGCTAGCCTTGGGCACCATGCAGAATGTGCGCCACCTGTGGGCCTCGGTGCGACCCAACGGCCCGGAGCGGCCCTACCACCTCAACCGCGTGGAGCTGCGCATTTGCGATCTGGTGGGGGATCCGGTAATGGTTCTGGCGATTACCGCCTTGGTGGAAGCCCGTCTCTGGCAGTTGCTGGCCCAGCCGGAAGCGCTGGATCCCTTGCGGGGGCCCTTTACCCCAACAGAGCTGGAGAGCCTTTGCGAGGCCAACGAGCAGGCTGCTGCCCGAGAATCGCTGCAATCTCGTTTGGTCGATTGGCGGACAGGCCGGGAACGGGCGGCCCAAGAGTGGATCGAAGAGCTGCTGACCGAAGCTTGGCGCATTGGCCAACCTCAGGGCTTAGGCTGTTTTCTAGCTCCCTTGCAAACTCTGCTCCACCAGGGCAATGAGGCCCAACGCTGGCTGAAGCAAGTCAACCAGGGATCCACGCCTGCCCAAGTGTACCAACAGGCCATCCAGGAGCTGGCCGAACAAGACCGAGAGAG
>NZ_JANSHQ010000113.1:0-13390 GCF_047461715.1 Synechococcus sp. R8-2
TTCAGCGTGAATGTATCAGTACCCCTGACTTCCAACCTCTACAGCTCCCAGAGCCATTGAGGCCTAAGCCTCAGCAAATGCCCTTCTCCAGCCCCCCGACAGCACCTGCAAATCCTCCTCATCCAAGTCCGCAGGAGTGCCGGAGCGGATGAGCTCGGCAAAATCTTCGTTGGGCACCATGAAGCAGAGGGCGTAGAGGCGGCCTGGGCCGGTATTGTGGATTTCATGTACACCGGTCGGCGGTACCAGAATGCTATCTCCAGTTTTGATGGGGGCCGCTTTTCCATCGCAAATGGCCAGGCCTTCCCCCTTGAGAACAAAAAACATTTCCACAGCCATTTGATGGCGATTTGGAGGGGTTTTGCCTCCCTCATCGAAGATCTCCACACAAAAGGTTAGAGAAATCTGAGCATGAGAAGGATCGAACACGATGGCCAGGCGATTGGTATCGTGGGGGCTGATGCGAAAAGCCTGATAATCGGCAGGGGTTTTAACAATTGGAATCACGCAGCGGGAAAGCGTTTGCATCCGGATCCTCCGCTCAAGAGATGAGGGGTGAATAGTGGGCAAGTGCTAACAGGGGAGAGCCGCGAGCAAATCTGAGGAGGAGGCGACAAAGCCAAAGCACTGCTTGACGTTGTAGAGGGTAGCTAGCAAACAGTATTCAGGAGAGGTGGTGGCGGCGCAGTCTTCCAGCAAAATGCAGTCGTAGCCGAGGAAATTGGCATCTTGCAGCGTGGTCATGACGCACTGGTCGATGTTCACGCCGGCAAAAAAGAGGGTGGTGCGCCCCAGGTTTCTGAGAATGCTATCGAGAGGGGTATCCCAAAAGCCGCTCATGCGGAACTTATCCACCCAGATATCCTCGGGCTTGACCTCCAGTTCCTCCACCACAGCAGCGCCCCAACTGCCCCGCGTGAGGACCAAAGACCCGTTCTTAGGCAAGGGATCCCCCAGCCCTACTCCCTCTCCGGTGGGGTTGTACACATGTCGCAAGCCGGCGCTGATGTTGAGCAAGTCAGGGCGATTGCCCCAGTTCACCCACACAATCGGCACTTGAGCTTGTCGCAGGCGGGGCAGCAGGGCTTTTAGAGGGCCGATGGGAGCCCGTGCAGGTGTAACATCGACGCCGATGCTGGCCAGCCAACCGTCGGGATGACAAAAGTCGTTTTGCATGTCGATCACCAGCAGCGCCGCTTTGGCCAGATCCAAGCGCAGGGTTTTGCTGGAGGTGGGCAGCAGGATGGGCCGGGGATCCAAGGGCGGACGGGTGAGGTCGGCCATTTCGGCATTCACAGCCCAGGCATTGGGAGGGATCCCAAGGGTCTTCAAGGGGCGATTGGGAGTGCTCATGGATTCTCCGCTCGCGTCGCGCAGCAGTGGGATCAGGTGGGGCGGATGACCCACAACTACGCTCGACCTTAATGCACAGCCAACCTCACTTTGGAATCGTAGGCTACACTTTCTCACCTTATTAACGCATGGGATCCCCCAGGGTCAGTTGATAGGGATTGAGATGAGGATGATCCGAAAGGGTGCCCAGGGATCCCTCCCTGCACGCTATGCTGTAGAAACTTGAAATGATTATGTAGAAGCATGAGCATCCTGCGGCAATATATCTTTCCCGCTCTCATCCTGCTGGTGTTTCTGTTTACCCTGGTGGTGGTGAGCATTCGCTCGTTTCTGCCGGAGGATATGGCCCAGCCTGCCCCTCTAGAAGAAGCGACGCCTGTGGCCCTTTCTGCAAATGCCTGAGGATGGCTGAACAAGGGATCCCTCTGCCTGTGGGTTATCGTTGGCGCATCGGTTCAGCCTGGGATCGGCCCTGGGTGCGACGAGGATTGCAGGCCACGTTGCAGGAATCTTTTCCAGAGCAAAGCAACTGGGATCACCTAGAAGAGACGCTGGATCGCCTCTTCGACCCACCCCGCACCCCCTGCTGGTGGATCTTGAAAGAAGAAACTGCAGAGCCGGTGGGCTGTGTTTGGGCCGGCATCTCCACCGATCAAGCCACCCATCGGCGGGTAGCCTACATTTTTCTGCTCTGGGTGGATCCCGCCCATCGCCGGCAGGGCCTGGGCAAGGCCCTCATTCAGCAGGTGGAACGATGGGGATCCCAGCAGCAGCTGGCGGCCATCACCCTGCAGGTTTATCGCCATAACCAGGCTGCCCTCAATTTCTACAAGCGGGCCCATTTCTCCGTGCAAGGCTACTGGCTGTACAAACCCCTCGGCGCCGCTGGCGTGGCAGAACCAAAAGGTTATGAAGTTTTGTAAATAAGCTGGGATCCGCTCTCAGTTGCTCTTTTGATGAAAGCGGTGGCAAAGACTGGAGGGAAAGCCCATGTCCAGACCCGTCAAGCTAAGTGAAGCCGAGATCCAGGCCAAGCTGGAAAATCTGCCCGGCTGGTCTTTGCAGGATGGGAAGCTGCATCGTCAATTTCAGTTTCGCTCCTTTGTCGAAGCCTTTGGCTGGATGAGCAGTGTGGCCTTGGTGGCCGAGAGCATGGGGCACCATCCCGAATGGACCAATGTCTACAACCGCGTGCGGGTGCATCTTACCACCCACGATGCCGGGGGCATTACAGAACTGGACTTTACCCTGGCGCAACGCATGAACGAGCTGGCCAGCTAGACGCTTCAGTACCCAACTTTGGGGATCCCTCAAAGCCGGCTTGGCAGAGGATCCCCATTTTGTCGCTGCCTCAAAGTTGTGTTGGATTGTGTTGGGAGCTGTGTCGGTCTGATAGACTAAGCCTAAGGTTAAGAAATGATAATTTTATGAACGTGCTGGTTGTGGGGGCGACGGGAACGCTGGGCCGTCAAGTGGTACGCCGAGCCATCGAAGAGGGACACCAAGTTACCTGTCTGGTGCGAAATCCGGCAAAGGCTGCTTTCTTAAGTGAATGGGGCGCTCACCTGAAGGTGGGAAACCTGCTTCAGCCCAGCACCCTCAACTCCGCGATGGAAGGCATCGAGGCGGTGCTCGACTGTGCTACGGTGCGGGTGACCGATACCCTCAGCGCCCGTCAGGTGGACTGGGATGGCAAAGTTGCCCTGATCAATGCGGCACGGGCTGCCCAGGTAGGGCATTTTATCTTTTTCTCCATCATGGGCGCCCACCACGAGTATCCCAATGTGCCCCTGATGAATTTCAAGCATCACATTGAGAAGTATTTGGTTGGATCCCAGATGCCCTACACCATTTTCCGGCCAGCGGGCTTTATGCAGGGGTTGATTGGCCAGTACGCCATCCCCATCTTGGAAGAACAAATCGTCTGGGTAACCGGCGAGGGCATGCCAACGGCCTACCTAGACACCCTAGATGCAGCCCGGTTTGCGGTGCGAGCTCTCACTGTAGAAGCTGCCAAGCAGCAAATCTTTCCCTTGGTGGGGCCCAAGGCTTGGACGGCTCGAGAAGTCATTGCCTTGTGCGAGCAGCTCTCCGGCAAAAAGGCCAAAGTCAGCACCATGCCGCTGGGACTGCTGAGAGGGGCGCGCAAGGTGGCGCAGTTTTTTCAGTGGAGCTGGAACATTGCCGACCGGCTGGCGTTTGTGGAGGTGATCGCGGCCAAAGAACCCATGCACGCCGATATGACGCCTGTATGCGAAACCCTGGGGATTGAACTGGCCTCTCTGACCTCTCTTGAGGACTACCTAGCGGAGTATTTCCAGAAGATGTTGAAACGGATTCGCGAGCTGAAGGTCAAGCAACCCAAAGTCAAAACGCCCTTCTAGGTCGTTGTTCTCAATCTTCATCTTCTTGGCAATTTCACAGGGACTTACGATGGTAGCCTTGGGATGAAGAGGTGAATGGGATCCTGCTTGCGTTAGCCTATCGAAGACCGGAAGTAGGGCAGCAGAACTTCGGGGATGTCCTAGAGCCATTCACGGTATCTGCGCAGCCGGGGATCCTGAGTTCCCAAGGGGTTCATTTCCATCTACGCTTTAGAGAGTGAGGGGGTGACAACGACAGAGGTTATTCTGCTCCCCCTGCTTGAACTATAGATTTTTGTCTATAGTTTTTATCGGAAAGTTCAATTTTTATCTATCCTAGTTCGCAGCTAAGATGCTGCTTAAGACTTTTTACAGGATCTCAGCAAGTGTTCCAGTTTGGCCAAGATCCCTGGCCGAAGGAGGATTATGAGCTTGAACGGGCTGGTCACAACTGCATGGCTGATTCCCCTCTACGCCTTGGTGGGGTGGGCGGGAGCGCTGATCTGGTCCCCAGGAATCACCCGGCGCACGGGACCACGTCCGGCAGGTTATCTGAATGCGCTCTTGACGTTGATGGCCTTCCTGCACAGCGTGGGGGCGCTGGTGGCAATTTGGGATCAGCCGGCGCAGGTCATTCGGTTGCCCTGGCTACAGGTAGGGGATCTGATGTTAGAGCTGCCGCTGCAGGTGTCATCGGTAACTCTGGGGGCCTGCGCTGTGGTGACGGGGCTGAACCTGGTGGCCCAGATCTACGGCTTTGGCTACATGGAAATGGACTGGGGCTGGGCGCGGTTTTTCTCCCTGCTGGGCCTGTTTGAGGGGGGGATGTGTGCCTTGGCTTTGTGCGACTCCCTCTTTTTCAGCTACGTGATCCTGGAGATTTTGACCCTGGGCACTTACCTGTTGGTGGGCTTTTGGTTCAACCAATCGCTGGTGGTGACGGGAGCGCGGGATGCTTTTTTAACCAAGCGCATCGGCGACCTGTTGCTCTTGATGGGGGTAATCGCCATCTATCCCCTGACCGGCTCCTGGGAGTTTGAGGATTTGGCGGCCTGGGCAGAGGCGGTGCAGGCAGGATCTGTCACTGTGGATCCGACCTTGATTGCGCTGGTGGGGCTGGGGTTGCTGGCCGGCCCGGTGGGCAAGTGTGCCCAGTTCCCATTGCACCTGTGGCTAGATGAGGCGATGGAAGGGCCGATCCCGGCCTCGATTTTGCGGAACGCAGTGGTGGTGGGCACAGGGGCCTGGGTGTTGATTCGCCTGCAACCCCTCTACGAGCTTTCCCCAACAGTGCTAAGGGTGATGCTAACCATCGGCGGCTTGACGGCGGTGGGGGGATCCCTGGTGGCCTTGGCCCAGATCGACGCCAAGCGAGCTTTGTCTTATCTGGTGAGTGCCTACATGGGCTTGATTTTTGTGGCGGTGGGCACCGGTCATCCCCAGCAAGCCTATGGGTTGCTGCTGACCTATGCTCCGGCCATGGCTCTGTTGGTGATGGCTCCGGGCACGGTGATCTGGAACAGCATTACCCAGGATTTGCGCTACCTGGGCGGGCTGTGGTCGCGGCGTCCTATCTCAGGGCTGTGCTTCTTGACCGGAATGGCCGGAATCATCGCTTTGCCGCCTTTCGGTTCCTTTTGGGTGCTGACGGATCTGTGGCAGCAGTTGGTGCAATCGGGGCAGGGGTTGTGGGCGGCAGTCGTGCTGGTCACCAATGCTGTAACGGCCCTAGGGCTGACACGGGTGTTTGGCCTGATCTGGGGGGGCAAGCCGCAGCAGATGAGCGAGCGTTCGCCGGAGGTGCATTGGCCGATGATGCTGCCCATGACGGTCACGATGGGGGTGGCGCTGCACATGCCCATGATCCTAGCGGCACTAGGTCTGATTCCCGCTCTGGAAGGGATCCCTGTTGGGGTAATGACGGGATCCAGCCTGACGGGGATTGCCTTGGGAACCTGGCTATACCTGCGTCCGCAGCGACGACCGGTGGACTGGGCCTTCTTGGCCGACTGGCAGGATTTGTTGGCCAACGACTTCTACACCCCCAAGCTCTACCGGGCCAGTGTGGTGTTTGCGGTACGCATCATCTCTGAGGTTACAGCCTTGTTCGACCGCTATGTGGTAGACGGCTTGGTAAATTTGACCAGCTTGGCGGTATTGGCGGGTGGACAGGTTTTGAAATACACCACCTCTGGCCAGTTGCAAGCCTACGTGCTGACGATTGTGGTGGGGGTGGCCCTGCTGGGCTGGCTGATTCTCTAGGCTTGGGCAAGGTAGCGGGACGGAGTCCTTAGATAAAGAGGGAAAAGACCATGCTGAGTGCCTTGATTGTGTTGCCGATCTTGGGATCCCTGCTCCTGTTCTTAGGCTTGGGGGGGCGAAAGCTGGCGGTGGCCTTGGCCGGGATCCTGCTGGGGATCTCGCTGCTGCTGTTTGCCAACTTTGACCTGCAAGCGGAAGGGCTGCAGTGGGTGCAGCGGTGGGATTGGATCCCGGCAATTGGGCTGAGCTACTCCCTGGGCCTGGACGGGTTTTCCCTGCTGATGGTGGCTTTGAATGGGCTGCTCACGCTGATTGCGGTGCTGACGGCTGAGCCAGAGGTGAAGCGGCCCAACCTCTTATACGGCTGCATTTTGCTCATGAGCGGGTCGGTCAACGGGGCTTTTGTTGCCCAGAACCTGCTTTTGTTCTTCTTGTTTTACGAGCTGGTGCTGATCCCGATCTACCTGCTCATCTCCATTTGGGGCAGCCCCAAGCGGGATTATGCTGCCATCAAGTTTTTGATTTACACCGCCGTTTCCGCCATCTTTCTGTTGGGGGCCTTTTTGGCCATCTACTGGCTGGGGGATCCCCATAGCTTTGAGCTGCTGGAGATCCGCATCACCTCTCTCAGCCCTGTTGCCCAGACCTTGACGCTGTTGGCCTTGATCGTGGCTTTCGGCATTAAGATGCCGCTGATCCCCTTCCACACCTGGTTGCCTGATGCATACGGGGAGTCGTCGCCGCCAGTGGCCATCCTTCTGGGAGGGATCCTCTCCAAGTTAGGCACGTACGGTCTGTTTCGCTTTGGGCTGCAGTTGTTTCCCCAAGCTTGGGCCGACCTGGGCGGGATCCTAGCCTGGTGGGGAGCCATTGCCGTGCTGTCGGGGGCTTTGGCAGCCATCGCCCAAAAAGACATCAAGCGCATGGTGGCCTACAGCTCCATCGGCCACATGGGCTACATCTTGCTGGGCATGGCGGCAGCCACCCCCATTAGCCTGACCGGGGCGATGGTGCAGATGGTCTCCCATGGTCTCATCTTGGCGCTGCTGTTTGATCTGGTGGGCTTGGTGGAGCGCAAAGTGGGAACGCGGGATCTGAACGTACTCAACGGCCTGCTCAACCCCTTGCGAGGCTTGCCCACAGTGAGCGCCCTGCTCATCTTGGGGGGGATGGCCAGCGCCGGGATCCCTGGCCTGGTGGGCTTTGTGGCGGAGTTTTTGATCTTCCAGGGCAGCTATCAGGATTTTCCTTTGCCGACTTTGATCAGCATCTGTGGCACCGGCTTGACGGCGGTGTACTTTGTGATTTTGCTGAACCGCACCTGCTTTGGCAGGTTGGACAACCGCACCGCCTACTACCCGCGCGTGCACGGCTGGGAGCGGATCCCAGGGCTGATTTTGACGGCCTTGATCGTTTGGTTTGGGATCCAGCCCATGAGCCTGGTGAAATGGCCGCAACCGTTGGCCTTTACCCTATCCACCCAGGTGGCTCAGGCCCAAACGCTTATCTTGGCATCAGCCGGTGACCTTGCCCCCATCACCCTCTCTGGAGCCGATCCAGGCAAGCGGGAAACTTCCAGGAATTGAGATCCCAGGGAATGACCTCAAGGAGCCAGAACTTTTGAAGAGTTGGAGACTTCTTCCATGACGACAACCCTTACAACCCGCAAGCTTCCCCCTTCTACCCACCCTTTTGCGGATGTAGTCCACCGCTTGGAGGCTGGGGGATCCATGCTGCCAGATACGCCGGAAAACCTGATGCAAATTATCGGCCTCTACAAAGCCTATGCCGTGCCAATGGATTTCTACTGGCGGGATCTGCTCTACATTGCCGAGCAGGTGTTTGTGGATCCCTTGCCTTTTTTCAAGTTCATCATTCCTGAGGAATACCTGAAGCTGGCCAACCACTACGCGGGGGATAACGCGGATTTGCGCATTTGGCGAGGCCAGGCTACGGCCCATCCCGAGCTGCTGGAGTTCATGGAAAAAGGGGAGCTGAAGCGCAAGCTGCCCAGGATTTTGCATCACCTCTGGCATGACCGCATCAACATGGAATTTGCCGAAGAATGTATGCGGGCCATGCTCTGGCACCGGGATATGGGGGGCTTGCTGGATCCCTACATGGATTCCGAAGAATACAAGCAAAATGCCGACCGCGCCATCCGCGCCTATTGCCAGGGCAACCCCTTGTTGATGGGGCTATACAAGCTCTTCCCCGATATGTTTTTGGAGCTGTGCCGCCAGGCCACTATGTACTCGGTGTTGGGCCTGTTTTGGGAGGTGATGGCTCCGGTCTTTTTTGAGATGAGCGATCTCTACGATGAAGGCAAAATTACCAGCGTGCCGGAGGCGATGAACTTTCTGGTCAACGGGATCTTCGCCATTGCCGGACGACCCATCTACCACCGCGTGCGTATTCGGGGAGAATGGTACGATATTGTGCCCAAATCCAAAGGATTCACCTGGCTATATGAGGCTGCCTTCCCCTATGTAGAGGCCGTGTTTTATCGCACCTCTCCTTTCCGCGGCACTAAGTCCTACAACGCCCAGGCCAACGAAGTTCCCACCAACCAGTTGGACTTCCACTACGGGATCCTCTACGCCGATAAGTTTCCGGTGGGCACCGCCGGGATCCCGCCCACGCTCTTGCACCAGGATATGTACCACTTTTTGCCCCAGTATTTGGTGGAGTATTATCGCAAGCATTGCCGCGGCGAAGAGGATATGCTGATTCAATTGGGGGTTAGCTTCCAGCGCTCCATGTACAACGTCACCTCAGCCGTGATTCAGGCGGGAAGGGCCGCTTTCTTGTATCCCCTTGATGATCCAAATCCACGGCACTTGATGATGAACCGCCGTTATTTTGAGGGACAACTCAATCGCTTCACCCGACCGGAATATGGGATCCGGGAAGCAGCCCGCCTCGCCTACATTCAGGATCAGAATTATCGCTAGCCTGTGGCAACTTTAATGATCCCAAAGCCTTTCGAGCAGCAATCCAGTTAGCAACAACTTCACAGCAAAAGGATCCCGGCCATGCCCGATATTGTCGATATTGCCGTCTCTGCTGAGGGCTTTTCCACCTTGGTAACTGCCGTTAAAGCGGCAAACCTGGTAGACACCCTCAAAAGCCCTGGCCCCTTTACCGTTTTTGCCCCCACCGATGGGGCTTTTGCCAAGCTGCCCCCTGGCACCATCACCACCCTGGTGCAAAATATCCCCCAACTGACTCGCATCCTGTGTTACCACGTGGTGCCCGGCCGCTTGAAAAAGGCGGATTTGGCCAAGTACCAAAGTGTGGGCTCGGTAGAGGGATCCCCCATCGACTTGTTGATCGAAGGGGACGTTTTCGAGGTCAATAACGCCACCGTTATCCAAGCCGACATCGAAGCCGATAACGGCATCATCCACGTCATTGACACCGTCATCCTGATGCGGCCCCACTGGTTCTGGCCGATCATGAACTCTGCTTTGGCCGCCTCGGCCAGAGGATAAACGGATCCATCCTGAACGGAGGTTGGGGAAAGTGCCTGGGTGAACCCTCTCCCCCTCTCCGCAACTTTATAGGTACGGTCAGAGATTTCTGCTCCGCGTGCAGTCTACACCATCCCCCGCCCCCCACAGGGTGGGGATTTTTGTCTCTCGGTAGCAGTGATGTCGCCGTCTTTTAAACCCAGAGATGAATCCGAAGCTTGGCCTGATACGTACCTTATTTAGCCTGTTCTCTGACCGAGGAGCTTTTTTCCATGTTGTTGATCGGTTTTGCCCTTCGGCCTCGTTCAATTTTCGAGGCTTTTTGCGGCTTTTGCCTGGTTGCTGTCTTGTTTCTCAGCGGTTAAGGAAGCTTTACAAATCTCACAACCTCACTTCTACCCATTGCTAACTTTGGCCCTGGACATATTCACATTGCTCAGCCGCAGCCAGGACAATCTTTCGCCCAGGCCACAGGGCCGGTGGTCTTTGTCTTGAACATGTTGCCGAATCCAGGCAATCAGTCGGGGAATTTCCGACTGGAAGCCAACCTCACCCCTGAGCAAGTCTCCAGCTTTTTGGCCGGAGCTTACTACATCAACATTCACACGCAGGCCAACCCGCCGGGCGAGTTGCGAGCCCAGGTGGTTTTCCCTCGCTAAGGTTTGATCCAGTACCCCATCTGGGATCCCCGCAGGTGAGGGGATCCCTAATTTTTGCGGACGGATTGGCTGTTCTGTGAACTCCCCCACAGTCAGTCGTGCCGGCAGGACAGAGTTTCTGTGTAGCTCCTGGCCAGCAGCTTTCGGTAGTCCTGGAGCCGGCCTGCCAGTCCCCTTTACAGAGCGAGCTGTAGGCTTCACCTCTGGGCTAGCTGTGGAGCGCCAAGGGAATAACTACACAGGTTGTTGCCCACCTACAATGGCCCGACAGCGAATGTAGGGGCCGCCCGCATCCACCTTGGCCGGTTGACCCTTGCCACAATGGCCGGATCCCAAGTCCCACAGGAAGTCCCGCGAGACGGCATCCACCGATTGCAGCACCTCAAAAGCATTGCCGGTGATGGTGACACCGCGCAGCAACTCCGCCAGCTTGCCATCGCGAATGCGGTAGGCCCGCTCTACCCCAAACATAAACTCGCCCGTGGAGTCCGCCTGCCCGTTCCTGGCCCCATCCAGGAAGTAGCCATCGGGAGTGCTGGCGATGATTTCCTCTAGCGTTTGGGATCCGGGTTCAATGAAGGTGTTGCGCATGCGGATCAAAGGCTCATCGGCATATTCCCAGGCGCGGGCATTGCCGGTGGGCTCTACGCCAAAGTGGGCAGCAGTTTCGCGGTTGTGGAGATAGCTGACCAGAATGCCGTTTTGGATGATGGTGGTGCTTTGGGTAGGAACGCCCTCGTCGTCCACAGGAAGGGTTCCCCCTGCCCCCGGCATAAACTCTGAATGGCCGGAGTCTTTGAGGGTAACCCAGTCGCTGGCCACCCGCTGCCCCAGCTTGCCGGCAGCCACAGAACCCGCCAGAACAAAATCCGCCTCGACCGTGTGGCCAATGGCCTCGTGCACCAACAGCCCCACGATGGAAGGCGACAGAATAACCGTGGCCCATCCCCCTTCTGCGTAGCCTGCGGACAATAAATCAACCGCGGTAGCAGCCGCCTTTTCCGCCATCTGCAAGGGATGCGAGCGGAACAGGCAATCCCATCCCCCTGTTACCCCAATGGCCTCGGAGCCACTGCTGAGCTGGCCGGCAGCTTCGGCCACCGCCTGAACTCGCAGCTCGGGGCGCACCAGACGAAAGGCCACATCCGCCCCATCGGTGGTGACGATGGCTTTTTCCTCGTAAATCTCGTTGTAGGTGCAACTGGCGGAGCTAATTTGGCGAGAGGCCTGCCGGGCCTGTGCCTCGGTTTCCAGAGCCAACTGGATCTTCGCCTCCAGCGGCTTATTCAGCACCTCCTCCACACCGGGCTCGCAGAACTCCCCTTGGGCCAGCCGCACACTGGGCAGGGATCCCAGCTTTTGTTTGCGGTAGTCGGCGCTGGCTTGGGCGGCACGGCGAGCTTCAGCGATGGCCTCCCGAATGGCAGCCGGCGAGGGATCCCCGGTGGCAGCAAAGCCCCAAGTGCCGGCCTCCAACACCCGCACCCCCACTCCGGAACGGCGACGAACCGCGGTGCGCTCAAGGCGGCCCTTCTCGGCAGTGACGCTGCGGAACACCTTGCTGTGGTAGCGCAGTTCCACAAAGCCAGAGCAGTCCCGAAGGATGTCGCGCAGAAGGTCTCGCATAGCAACAGGGAGATGGGTGTAGTCCTCAGTCCAGCATAGCCCGATCCTGGAAAGTCGATGAGCTGCCACGCCGAGTGAAAGCCCCGATCCCGTTCGTGTCAGCAGTGCGGAACATTTTGGCCAGGCCCGCCGTTAGAGGACAAAGTTAACCAGCTTTTTCGGCACCACCACCACTTTTTTAGGCGTTGCCCCTTCCAGATATTTCTGCGCTGCTTCTGACCGAAGGGCCAACCGTTCCTGCTCCTCCGGCGTCACCTCGGCAGGGGCCTCAAACGAGCCGCGCAATTTGCCGTTCACCTGAATCACGATGGTCACCGTGTCGGCCACCAGCGCTGCCGGGTCATAGCTGGGCCAAGACTGCCGATGCACCGAGTCTGCGCCCCCCAGCGCCTGCCACAGCTCCTCCGCAATATGGGGGGCAAAAGGCGCCATCAGCAACACCAGCGTGCGGATCCCCTCTGCATAAACCGGCGAATCCAGGATCCCGGCCTCCCCCAGAGCATTGCTCAGCTTCATCAGCTCGGCAATGGCGGTGTTGAATTGATAATCGTTTTCCAGATCTTCGCTGACTTCCTTGATGGCGGTGTGGATGGCCCGGCGCAGATCTTTTTCCGCCTTGGTCAGGGATCCCACCTCGACCTTGGCCGGCAACAGCTCTGAGACCCTGCCCCGCCAGGACTCCGTCCCGCCACCGCGAACGACAAACTCGTACACCTGCCGCCAGACGCGGTTGAGAAAGCGAAATTGCCCTTCCACGTCGGCATCGTCCCACTCCAGATCCTTCTCCGGCGGGGCCTTGAACAAGATAAACATGCGGGCCGTATCTGCCCCGTAGTGGGCCAGCACCTCCTCAGGATCCACGCCGTTGCCCTTGGACTTGGACATGGTAGCGTAGATAACTTGCAGGGGCTCGCCCGTTTCCGGATCCCGCGGGTCGTTGGGATCCTGCACCAGAGCTGCCGGGATCCAGCGATCCTTGCCGGACTTGTTGGGGTTGTAGTAAGTGCGCCCTTGCACCATCCCCTGGGTGAGCAGACGCGAGAACGGCTCGTCAAAATCCAGCAGCCCCCGATCCCGCAACACCTTGGTAAAAAAGCGGGAATAGAGCAGGTGCAGGATGGCGTGCTCGATGCCGCCCACGTACTGATCCACCGGCAGCCAGGCGTTCACCTGGTCTTTGCGGAAGATCTCTCGGTCGTTGCGGGCATCGCTAAAGCGCAGGAAGTACCACGACGAGCAGATGAAGGTGTCCATGGTATCGGTTTCTCGGCGGGCTTCCGTGCCACAGGTGGGGCATTTCACCTTCACCCAGTTCTCCAGCTGGGCCAACGGGGATCCCCCTCGCCCCGTCAGCTCCACATCCTCCGGCAAGAGCACCGGCAGATCCTTCTCCGGCACCGGCACAATGCCACAGTGGGGACAATGGATCACCGGGATGGGACAACCCCAATAGCGCTGCCGCGAGATCAGCCAATCCCGCAGGCGGTAGTTGATCTGCTTTTCCCCCAGCCCCTGTGCCTCTAGCCAGGCGATGGCCCTTTCCACGCTTTGCCCTGGGCCTTTGCCCACCGGGATCCCGTCTAGGGGGCCAGAGTTGATCATCACCCCTTCCCCCGTCCAGGCAGCCTGCAGTTCTGAGGACTCCGTCCCGCTG
>NZ_JANSHQ010000114.1:0-6059 GCF_047461715.1 Synechococcus sp. R8-2
CAAAGGTGTACTCGTTGGGCCCAACCCGGACATTGGGATCTACCAGGTTGGCGGTGGGGCCAGGGCTACCAGCTCGGCTAAGGGCCACCATGTACCAGTAGTTAGGGCTAATGGGCAGGCCCATGGTCATGCGCACTTCCAACAAAAGCCGTGCCCAACTAGCCCCAGCCGTGAGGGCCACAAGGGCTGCTGCTCCAAGGCCGCTCCACAGCCACCGCTGAGGACGCAAAAACCAAGCTATGCCTCCACTCCTCATCAAACAGTTCCTCTGGCCTCAAGGCTGAGGGCTCCTACCCCTGATCCTAGCCTCTTAGGACTTCCTCCTGCTATGCGAGCCTGGATCCCTATTCGATAGAGCCTATCCCTAGGGGTTAGCCAACTCTTGTGGCACTCCTGTCTCTTGAGTCCTTCCTTGCGCCTGGTTTTGCCGGCGTGCCTGGACAACTGCCACCGTAAGCAAATGGGAGAGCAAGCCCACTGGCCCGGCAAACAAGCACAAAATCAGGGAATGGGTTGTCCATACTCGCTTATCCCACCCTTCCAAGAAGATCCAGCGGCCCACAAACAAATCCATGACGATGTAGTGTACCCATCCCGTCGCCATAACGGCGGGTTGACTGAATAGGTCGGTTAGGCTGGTCAGAGACAGTTGAGGGTCGGAAAATTCCTTGAGAACATCGGCATTAAACCCGGTGACCAAAAGATACAAATAAACCGCCGCCAAAAGAGCGATGGGCAAAAGCGATTCCATCACTTTGCGGGTTACCTTCCAACCCGGCAGCAGAATCATCAAGGCCCAAAAGGGCAAAGCAAACCAGTTGGCCCCGTTAAAGATCATCTCCAGCATGCTTGGAACCCCCAACGCTACCTGTCCATTATCGGCCTAATGCCCCCTGGGGATCCCTGCAGTAGCGGGTGAAAATGGATGGGAGTTATTCCTGACTTGCCCTGAAGTTTTTTCTGAAGCTAAAGGGATCCCGGTCGCTATTCCGGTTGGCGGAGCCTAGCAGTCGCAATGGAGCTGACCGCACGGCCACTGTCGGTGGTGGCGGCAATGCGGGAAATGCGGGATCCGGTGTCGGTCATGGCCCAGAAGCTGCTGATGCTTTTGGCCGTAGAGGTGGGTTGAGCTGGGCCGATGGGGGATTCTACTGCCTGGGAGTCTGGGGATTTTTCCTGAGCAGGGATCCACACCACAGGTTCCTCACCCCGTTGAGCTACTGCAACTTTTGGGGCGGGATGTTCTGGGGTGGGCTCAGGGGCTTCTTCTTTGCGGGCGGCCTCTGCAGCAGGGACATTCCGGGGAGAGGGCTGCTGAACCAGCCTCTTGTCAAGGGGTGGTCGTGGCGCGGCAGCGGGGGGTGCAGGGGGGGCTTGGCCGGCGATCTTTCCCCATAAGGCTTTGAGGAGTTGCCACATGGCTGGGTTGGCTACTGAGGGAGAGAGCAGTGAGGAATGGTGTTATCCTGCCATGCTCTGGCCTGAGAATCCATCCCCTCTGCCAGTCTTGATAGAGCAAAGTCATAACGAGTATGATTAAGGAGCCTGCTTAGGGAGAAAGTTCAACATGGCGCAGATTCGCGAGATTCCCCTTGCCCAAATTCGCCGCCCTTTGCCGCGGCAAACGGATCCGGATAAGGTGCAGGCGCTGATGGCTTCCATTGAAGCAGTCGGCCTACAGGAGCCCATTGAGGTTTTGGAAGTGGAAGGGGAGTATTATGGGTTCTCCGGCTGCCATCGCTACGAGGCATTTGTCCGCTTGGGCAAGGAGCGGATCCCCTGCCGGGTGCGAAAAGCGCCACGTGCTGTTTTGAGGCTACACCTGGCCTGAAAGGGATCCCTTCTGGCCCGGCTCCTCTTCGGCGGTGTAGCCCCGTTCGTAGGCAAAACGCACCAGTTGCGAGCGATTTTCCAAAGAAAGCTTGCTGAGGATGTTGGTCAGGTGAGTTTGCACAGTGCGCGGGCTGATGAACAGCTTCTCGCCGATTTGCTTGTTGGTGAAGCCGCGAATGACTTCCCGAAAGACCCGCTCTTCGGCAGGGGTCAGGGGCAATTCGGGTGGAGTGGGTCGGGGGGCCGCTTCCGGTTTTGGCTGGGACTGCTGTTGGATCAGCCGCAGAATTTCCGATTGGGTGCGGCGGGAGCGTTCAATCTGGGCCTCGATTTTGGCCACCAGTTCCAGGGGTTCAAAGGGCTTGATGATGTAGTCATCCGCCCCCCGCTCATAGCCCTGAACCCGGTCATCGATCTCTCCCCGCGAAGAGAGAAAAATGAAGGGGACGAGCTCGCCGCCGCGCTGTTGGCGCAGTTGTCGGCAAAACTCGAAGCCGTCCATTTCCGGCATCACCACATCTGAAACCACCACATCCGGCTGCTCTTGGGCAAACAGACGCAACCCTTCTACACCCGAAGCGCCTGTACAAACCCGATAGCCATGCTGAGTCAGGTGGCGGCTCAGCACCTTCAGGGAGAGGGGATCGTCATCTACGACCAGTACACGCTTCATGAGGACTCGAGGAGGCTGTTAGGGAAAAGGGTAAAGCGCTATTCACCTGTTATCTGTCGCTATTTCAGGGAGACGGACAGGATTCGTCATTTGGCTGGGGTGCCTTGACCCATAATAGTGGTTTCAAGGGTGGCCTGGTTGAAAGCTGAAGACTACGGTAGCTGTGAAATGAGGGACTGAACCTGGCCCTCTAAGCTCCCATTCCCGAGTACTGTTGCAAGCCTTTGCGCCACAACCAGCGATTGGCCAGCCAGAGCAGGCCCGTCCAGGCCAGGCCCAGGCCAAAACCGCGCAGAATGTCCACCGGGATCCCTGCCCAGAGGCTGGCGGGAAAATGCACCAGGTAGGGGAAGGGTGTCCAGGCCAAGACCTGGCGCACGGGTGGTGGGAACACCTCCAGAGGAGCGATCACCCCCGAGAAAAACAAGTACACCAAAAAATGGAATTGCTCCAAGGCCGTCACCCGTTCCACCCAAAAGGCCAGCAGCGCCAGGGTGTACTGCATGAGAAAGCGCAGGGCAAAAGCCAGGAGAATGGCCAGGGATCCCAGCCCCGCCTGGGCCCAAGAGGGGATCCAAAAGGCAGGGGGGTAGAGGACGAAGAAAAGGGCGATTAAAACCAGGGTAAAGGGGAGACGGGCCAAGCGCTCCATCAGGTGGCTGGCCACATGGTGCCAAGCCGGATCCAGAGGCTGCAACAGGCGAGGAGATAATTTGCCTTCGACCACCTCTCGCTCAAAGTCCCAGATGACCCAGACGATGGTGAACTGGCGCACCAGGAACACCGCCAGAAAGTAGCGGATGAACTCCAGAGCAGACAGCGAGAAGTCTCCTGAGCGGGCTGCCTCGCTCCACACCCCCATCATGATCAGGGGCAGGGATCCGGCCAACACCCACAGGATCAGCTCGGCCCGGTACTCCAGCATGTAGGCGTAGTAGGCGGAGAAGAGGGCACCCAACTTGCGAAAGAAGGCGTTCATGGAGATTCCGGTTGCGCAAGCGCTGCGGAGCAATACGAGACTGGCGGACGCAAAGTGGGCAACAAGCTGGCCAGGCTGACCACCGCTCCCACCACAACAATTGAAGGCGGTGCTACGGGCGAGGGCTGCCCAGCCAGAGTCTGCAGGCGGAGCAGATGAATCTCTTGCTCAGGGGTGGTGCCCCAGCGGATCAGGGCAACCGGGGTATCGGGAGCTTTCCCTCCGGCCAACAATTCAGCGGCAATGTGGCTGAGGTTGTGCATGCCCATGTAGATCACCAGGGTTTCCACCGCCCCGGCCAAAGCCCGCCAATTGACCTGAGGGCGGTATTTCCCTGCCGCCTCATGTCCGGTAACAAAAGCAACTGAGGAGCTGAGGTCGCGATGGGTGAGAGGGATCCCGGCATAGGCGCTGGCGGCAATGCCCGCCGTAATTCCCGGCACCACCTCCACCGGGATCCCGGCCTGCACCAGAGCCAACATCTCCTCGCCGCCTCGCCCAAAGATGAAGGGATCCCCCCCCTTGAGCCGCACCACCACGGCTGCCGTCCGAGCTTTCTCCATCAGCAAGGCTGTGATCTGCTCCTGGGGCAAGGTATGGGCACCGCAGTGTTTGCCGGCGTAGATCCGTTCTGCCGTCGGCGGGATCAGATCCAAGATGGGGGATCCCACCAGGGCATCGTAGATGACCACATCTGCGTGGGCGAGCAGCGTCTTTCCTTTCACTGTCAGCAGCCCCGGATCCCCAGGCCCTGCCCCCACCAAATACACTTTGCCCATCTCAAGTCCTGGTCGCGTCATTGCTGTTGGAAATATCCATTTTGAGGGAACGGGAAAGATTCGGCTATTCCAGCGCCGGGCTAAAAGCCTGGAGTGTCTCCACAATGGCCTGCATCAGTTGAGGATCCCGCCAGAGGGGCGGCTCCACCTGGATTTGGAGCAGAGGCCATTCCCGCTGTAATCGCTGAGCCTGTTCTTGTAGGGCGCGCAGCAGACCGCCTGGAAAGAGAAAAAACGGCAGCACCCGTAGACGGCACTGGCTAAGGCGCAAGCAATGGATCACGACCGCTTCTAAGGTGGGGGACTGGGCAGCAAAAGCCACATGCAAGGGGATCTCGGGCAAGCGCCGTTGCACAGTTTGGATCCCTGCTTGGAGCTGGGCGGCAAACCCCGGCAGACGGCTGCCATGGCCAAGCACAATCCAGGCATCTGCCCGTTCGCCGGATTGCCTGAGCGTTGCAGAGCAAGAGGGCTGTGGAGCCAGAATGCGAGCCACCAACAGATCCAGGAGGGCCGGGTGCTGGCCAATGGGGGGTGTTAACCGGATGGGCAGGCGCGGCCAGCGAGCTTGAACCTGCTTCACCGCAGCCGGTAAATCCTCTTCCACATGGGATCCCTCGCCCATAAACAGCGACAGCAGCACCACTTGATCGGGAGATCGGCCTGCGCCCAGCCAAGCTGCCAGCCGTCCTTGAATCTGTTCGGCCAGGGTGAGAGGCTGACCTTCCAACTGGGCCAGCTCCACCGGCTGGGGAGCCAGCTGCTGCTGTACCCGGGCCAACAAATCTGCCAAAGCCTGCTGATAATCGGGATCCCGGCTGCCGTGACAGACCAAAAACACCAGGGGATTGGAGGACATGGCAGAGGTCAGGGATCCGAGCGGAAGGGTTCCATTTTGCTACTTTAGGGGATCCCGCCAACTTCTCGTGTAGGATCTGCGCGTATGATTTGAAGAGTACACACCCTCTTTCCCAGCTTCGTCAGCCCTTTCCCAGGTTTTCATGTCATTTGAGAATCGTTCCACCGCCCCTGAACTCTTAATCCATGTCTTGCGGGAGGGGTTGACCGAATCTATCCATCATTGCCAAGCTGTCGTGGCCGATAGCCGCGGGCGTTCTCTGGCCATGGCCGGCAACAGCACCACCCCTGTTTTTGCCCGTTCTGCCCTCAAACCTTTCCAAGCGCTGGCCATGCTCTCCACCGGCATCCGCGAGCGCTACCGCCTCAGCGAGAAAGATATTGCCATCATGTGCGGATCCCATCAGGGCACCACGGCTCATGCGCGGCAGGTGTTCAGCATACTGTGGCGGGCCGATCTATCTCCCGATTTGCTGGTCTGCCCCACCCCACCCGGCAAGCCCAGCCCCCTTTGCCACAACTGCTCCGGCAAACATGCCGGCATGCTTATGGCCAGCCGCGCCCAAAACTGGACCTTGTCGGACTATGCCCAGCGGCAGCATCCGGTGCAAGCGCTGGTGCGGGCCAAGTTGGCGGATTTGCTGCAAATGCCCTCGGAGGAGTTTTTGTTTGCGCGGGATGACTGTGGGGTGCCCACCTACCAATTGCAACTGAACCACCTGGCTTCTCTATTCGCCCAACTGACCGCCGGCGAGCGGCCCGACTTGGAATCGGTAGCACGGGCCATGACCCATCACCCGGAGATGGTGGCCGGACAGGGGTGTTTCGACACGGAATTGATGCGGGCCACTCAAGGGGATCTGGTGAGCAAATCGGGTGCTGAAGGGATCCAATGCATTGGCCGGGTAGGGGAAGGCATGGGCCTGGCCATCAAGGT
>NZ_JANSHQ010000115.1:0-4462 GCF_047461715.1 Synechococcus sp. R8-2
CTTTGGGCAGGCAAGAACGCCGCGAATTGGTGAATCGGCTAGGGATCCTGGTGGGCCATCTGCTAAAGTGGCAGTTTCAGCCTCAACAACGAAGCAAAAGTTGGACAGCCACAATCATCGAACAGCGGCAAGAAATCCAGGAGTTAATTGCGGATAATCCCAGCCTTAAATCTTATCTGGTTGAAGCAATGAATAAAGCTTATCAAAAGAGCGTCCTGCTGGTGGTTAAAGAAACGCCCCTATCTCTAGATGACCTGCCTGACCGGTGTCCCTACACGTTGGATCAGGTGATGGATCCCAACTTTTACCCCGAACAGGAGAATTCCCAGTGACGCTAGACCTCGATACTTATGCCCATACTTAAGAAGGCGATGGCACTACATGAACTTTGCTAGCTTTGCTCCTTGTGTTAACTCTGCTGGCCCTAGCAGCTCAATTTTCTCACTCCGATGTTAGATGCTCTCTTCAAAATAATCACTATCAATCTTCTTTACTGGATACAATGAAACTGTAGATACGCCAACGTCGTGCTCAATCATTAGATTTGTTAGTTGTTCGCCATCAATCAAAACAATCTTACTGCCGATCTGCGAAACGTAGCTGCTAGCGTCTTCAGTAAACCTGGAGGTAGTGATAAAAATACCCTTGTTTGCTCTTTGAGCCTGTAAAGCACCCACAAACTGCATGACATCAGGACGACCTACCGGATTGCTATCCCAACGCTTTGCCTGAATATACACAACATCAAGACCGAGTTTGTCCTCTTTGATGATCCCATCAATTCCACCATCGCCACTCTTGCCAATTGCTTTGCCTGCATCTGCCCGTGAGCCTCCGTAGCCCATTTTAACCAGCAGCTCCACAACAACCTTTTCGAAGAAGGCGGGCGATACTTTCTTTAGCTTGGCAAGCAGTTCATCAGCCAGTTTGTCACGGAGACTTTCATATGCAGCTTCTAACTGCTCTAATGGTGTCGCTGCCGAAGTCTCTGATAAAGCTTTTTGTTTGCTTGCCTTGTTGCTGCTTCTTGTGTCTTTGGGCCCCTCAAATTCTCGGAATTCAGGATATTGCCTGAGTAACTCTACATTGATGGTTTTGGGCTGTTTTTCAAGAAGATCTCTTCCGCGGTCAGTAATTTGGTAGAATCCTCTGCGCGTTGTTTCCAGCAGCCCTGCCTTTTTCATATAAGTTGCAGCCCAGCCGACGCGATTGACAAAGGTTGGCTGTACACCGCTCGGCAGCATCTCCCTGAGATCGTCCTCTGTGAGGCCCAGTTCCTTTGCCAGAACTTCAACAGCTTCGCTGGTTGATATTTCGGTTTCTTTACGTGCTGCAAACTGGAGAAGTGGCAACATCAAGCTCTGATAATCGGGAACGGCCATTTGTAGAACCGATGTGAAGACAGGGATCCCAAACCGAAGTAGGTTCCACCCATAACTTTACGCCAACCCTCTGCTGCAAGCCAGTTAGGGTATCCGCCAGGCCGGGAAGCCTCTGAAAAAAGTTTGACGTGGATGGCTCAGGCGTGATTTGAACACGCGACCAAGGGCTTATGAGTCCCCTGCTCTACCGCTGAGCTACTGAGCCAGGATAGTGCTTAACTAGAATAGCACTCTTGGGCCGGAACTGCGCCTCAGAAAATCCCCTCAGCCCCCTCTCGGGAGAGAAGCCACAGACATAGCCACGCCTATCGGCAGGTCAGGGCAGCTTCATAAACCCGTCGGTTGGCCGCGAGGGATTTGTCCAAATCCACCAGTGGGCGAGGGTAGTCCACCCCCAATCGGACTCCAAATTGCTTCTGCTCGGCAGCAGTGAGGCGATAGGGCTCGTGGATTTTATCCCCCGGAATCCCGGCCAATTCCGGCAACCAGTGGCGCAGATAGTCTCCTTTGGGATCGTACTCGCGAGATTGTTTGGGGATGTGGAAGTAGCGGAAGCCGCGGGCATCGTTCCCTACGCCGGCGGTGTAGTTCCAATTGCCGTAGTTGCTGGCCACGTCGTAGTCGATGAGCAGCGACTCAAACCACTCAGCGCCCATGCGCCAGTCGATGCCCAGGTTCTTGGTCAAAAAGCTGGCCACATTCTGCCGTCCCCGGTTGGACATAAACCCAGTAGCCGCCAGCTCCCGCATGTTGGCATCCACCAAGGGGTAGCCCGTCTCACCTCGACACCAAGCCTGGAAGCGCGGCCAATCCTGTTGCCAAGGGATAGGGATCCCTTGGATCCCAGAAGGACGGAACAGTTTGGCGCCGTGCTTGGCCAAGATAAACCGAAAATAATCCCGCCACAGCAGCTCGAACACCAGCCAGTAGGTGGACTCATTGCGCACCCGCTCCTGCTCATAACGCTTGACCTCGGCATAGACGGTGCGGGCCGAGATACAGCCCAGCGCCAACCAAGCAGAAAGCCGGGAGCTATCGTCGGGATCCAACATGCCGTTGCGGGTTTCTTTGTAGATGCGCAGCCGATCCAGATCCCAAAAGTAGGTTTGCAGGCGGGCATGGGCAGCAGTGCTGCCGCCAAGGTAGGTGAAGCGGGCCCGTGGATCCCTGGCAGGTGAAGATAGCCCCAGCGAGGCCAGGGTGGGCAGAGGGCCGGGATCCAAACCCGATGGCAGGGGGGGGATCGAGGGAATGGGCAAGGGATCCCGGATGGGGGTGCTCCCCTCGACTTGCTTTCGAAAGCGGGTGAACAGCTCCGGCAGTTGCGAGAGACAAAAGGGGAGATCCTCAGGGTGATAGAGGGTATGGCCCCAATCAACCTGCAGCCGGATCCCCAGAGACCGCAAAGCCCGCTCAACAGCAGCCGCCACCTCCTTCTCCTCGGTGCCCACCTCTTCATGGGCATAGACCGCCTCGACCCCCCACTCCTGTGCCAAGGTGGGGATCACCTGTTCTGGCTGTCCCTTGCGGATCACCAAATCCGAGCCGCGCGACCGCAACTGCTGCCGCAAATCCGCCAAACTCTCCAGCAAAAACTGACCGCGGAAAGGGCCGGTTCTGGGGCGGAGCCCAAGGGAAGTCTCGCCGAACTGGCGAGGATCCAAGCAATACAAGGGGATCAAAGGGGATCCCTGTTGGCATGCCCGCGTCAGCGGCTGGTGATCCAGCAGGCGCAAGTCGGTGCGAAACCACAGCAGTACAGTCATTCTGCAGCTACCCTACACGGATCCCGCGGACTCAGACTTGGACACCCGAACCCCAGCTGGACGCCCCAGCTCAGGGCTGGGAACAAAATGAGGCACATCGGCAGCCGGGATGTGAACAGGGGCCTTGGTGCGCGGATGATAGGTTTGCCGGGCGGGACGATGGCGCAGCGAGAACGTGCCAAAGCGAGCCAGCCGCACGGATCCCCCCTGGGCCAGGCATTGGCTAATGCTGTCCAGCATAGCCTCCAGAGCAGCAGCAGCCATTTCCACGGTCAGGCCATCCACCTGCGCGGCCATCTGGCGGGCCAGCAAACGGCGAGTCAAATGAGGAGGAGAAGCCACCAACCGACCCTCTAGACAACAGAACACAGACAGGGGCTTAGAGCACCTCCAGTTCACTCTCGAAAAACCAATGTCGAGAGCGATCGGGAAACTCCAGAATGTAGCCGACACCGCTGCCATCGACCACACGCCGTGCCAGCACCACAGCCTCTTTGCCCACCAGAGCGCTGAGGTTTTCTTGTCCGCGATCCTGGACAGAGCGAACTTTGACCTTATTTCCAACCTTGATCGCCATAAAACCGCGAAGAGACTTACCACTCAAGATGGTACGGCAAAAGTCCCCTTGCCGAGCTCCTGCCGCACCTCTGCTGGGGTTGACCCCGATGGGATTGCTAGAATGGGGTCAGAGTGCCGTGCCCCAGGGAAGACTGCCTCCGTGATTGCCCTTTCCCTCAAACCCGCCCACTGCTCCTGGAGCGTTATCAGCTTTCCCTCCACCCTCTACACTCAGCCTGTCCTCGATCTCTTGATCTCAAAAGTCCCTCCTGCCTGGAGAGCGGAAATACGTTTGGGCCTACAGGAAGCAATCATCAATGCCGTCCGCCACGGCAACGGCCTCGATCCCAACAAGAAAGTGATCATCGAGTACGCCAGCTCGGAGCCCTTTTACCAATGGCTGGTGCGAGATCAAGGGCCCGGCTTTTGTCCCCAAGAGAAGCTCCACCGATGCCAACATAACATCTTGGAAACCGAAGAGTCGGGCCGAGGAATGCTGCTGCTCACCCAAATCTTCGACTTTGTGGAGTGGAATGAAACAGGCAACCAGGTCTACCTGGCCAAATACATCCACGCCAACTGCCGGGATCCCTGGATAGTCTGACCCTCAATGCCACTCCCAAAACAGCTTGCCCATTTGGGTAATCTGGCAGCCCCGATCGGGGTAGGGAGCTTCAGAAACCGCTAGGGCTGTGGTGGCGAAGGCAAAGCGCGTGGATGCCCAGCGGGATCCCTTAGCGCTCCGCGCCGCTGACG
>NZ_JANSHQ010000116.1:0-7748 GCF_047461715.1 Synechococcus sp. R8-2
TGGTCATTTCGATTCAAACTAGAACACTGCACCCACGCCCACAGTCATTTTAAATAAGAATGAAACGAAATGAAACATTTCCATCCCATTGCTTCCCAACTCCCCTCTCCCTCTGGGAAGAGGACTGGGGGTGATCTCGAAAGCGGTATGGAGCGCTTGGGGATTGTCTCAATCCAGCTTGAAAGGACTACAAATGGCCAAAAAACGAAGTCTCCAGACCCGTCCTCCCAGTGCGGCGGAAGGAAGCCAGCAGGGTGTCAATTCTGGGACTCGACCGGCTGCGGCGGCTGCCATTTCAGCACCAAGGTAGAAAGTTGCGGCAGGCAGAGCTCGAGGGAGTAGGGCAAGTTGTGGTAGGCCCAGTCGTCTGTCCACTTGCCCCCCAAATTGCCTACCCCGCTGCCCCAAAACTCCACAGCATCGCTGTTGAGCAGCTCTCGATAAAAACCTCGTTCCGGTACCCCAATGCGGTAATTGGGCCAGACCACCGGCGTGAAGTTACAAACCACCACCACCCACTCACTGGGATCCTCCCCATAGCGGATGAAGGAAACAATGCCGCGATGGTCGCTGCAGTCAATCCAGCGGAACCCTTCTGGCTTGGTGTCTTGGGTATACAGGGCAGGCTCAGAGCGCAACAGGTGATTCAGGCTGGCCACGTAGTGGCGCAACTTGGCGTGGGGTTCATACTGCAGCAGCCCCCAGTCCAGATCTGCCCAAACGTTCCACTCATTCCACTGGCCAAACTCCATGCTCATGAACAAGGTTTTCTTGCCAGGGTGGGTGAACATGTAGCCATACAAAGCCCGCAGACTGGCGAACTTATGCCAATGATCCCCCGGCATTTTGCCCAACATGTGGCTCTTGCCATGCACCACCTCATCATGAGAAAAGGCCAGCATGTAATTTTCGCTGAAGGCATACATGAGGCTGAAGGTAACCAAATGGGGATGGAACTGGCGGAACCAGGGATCCATGTGGAAATAATCCAACATGTCGTGCATCCAACCCATGTTCCACTTCAAGTTGAAGCCCAGCCCGCCCACATGGGTTGGCCAAGTTACCATCGGCCAAGCGGTAGATTCCTCGGCAATGGAAAGTGCACCGGGGTTGTATTTGAAAATGAGGGTATTGAGCTGCCGGAAAAAGTCGATGGCTTCCAGGTGTTCCCGCCCGCCGTAGGGGTTGGGGATCCAGTCTTTGCGGTCATAATCCAGATAAAGCATCGAGGCCACCGCATCCACCCGGATCCCGTCGATGTGGTATTTCTCGAACCAAAAAAGGGCATTGGCCACCAGATAATTGCGCACCTCGTTGCGGCCATAATTAAAAACCAAAGTGCCCCAGCCTTTGTGCTCACCTTTGCGAGGGTCGGCGTACTCGTACAGGTGAGTACCGTCGAAAAAAGCCAGCCCATGCCCATCTTTGGGGAAATGTCCGGGCACCCAATCGACAATCACGCCGATCCCGGCCTGGTGGGCCCGATCGACAAAATACATAAAGTCTTGCGGGGATCCATAGCGGGATGTCACGGCATAGTAGCCGATCACCTGATAGCCCCAAGAGCCATCAAAGGGGTGTTCTGCCACCGGCAACAGCTCGATGTGGGTAAAGCCCAGCTCCTTCACATAGGGGATTAGCTTGTCCGCCAGCTCGCGGTAGGTGAGGAAGCGAGTATTGGGCTTTTGGTCCACCAGCACACTTTGCCCTTCGGCAGGTGGATCTTCAGCCGAGGCGTGCATCCAGGATCCCAGATGCACCTCATAAACCGAAATCGGCGAGCGCAGGGGATCGGTGGCGGCGCGTTTTTCCAGCCAGGCTTGGTCGTGCCAGGTGTAGGTGTTGAGGTCGGCTACGATGGAGCCGGTTTTGGGGCGCACCTCCTGTTGAAAGCCATAGGGATCCGATTTTTCGTAGATATCCCCCCAGGAAGTTTTCACCTCGTACTTGTAGATGGCGCCTGGCCCTACGCCGGGGATGAACACCGCCCAGATCCCGCTTTCGCCCAGCCGCTTCATCTGGTGTTGGCGCCCGTCCCAGTGGTTAAAATCGCCGATAACGCTGACGTTGCGGGCGTTGGGAGCCCAGACGGCGAAATGCACCCCCTTCACCCCGTCCACCGTGATGAGATGGGCGCCCAGCTTGTCGTAAATGCGGTGGTGATTCCCCTCGTTGAACAAGTAGCGATCCAGCTCGCCAATGTGGTTGACCTTCTCCAAGGGAAAGCGGTAGGGATCCTCCCATTCTTCCAAGTGTTCCCCTTGGGGATCCCAGACCCGTTGGGCCCGCAAAAAATAGTCCGGCAGAGGGGTTCCCGGCTCAAAGCGCAGCTCGAATAGCGTTTCCGGGTGCAGCGGCTGCATCGGGTAAGACTGTCCAGTGGCGCGTTCCACCAGCCAAACCTGCCGAGCATTGGGCACAAGGGCGCGCACCAACCCAAAGGATTTCCCGGCCTCTTCTATCTGCTGGGGGCCCAAAACGGCATAGGGATCCTGCCATTGGTTGGAAACAAACTGACCCACTTGTTCGGCAGACAGGAGAAAGCCCATCGGGAACCCTCAGTAAATGACCATTCTAGTCTAGCGGTGGCTGACCCCCAGTTTGCGCTGTCAGCTCCAGGCCCGCCTCCAGGCAAAGAATCCCTGCAAGAAGTTCTGCAGGCGGGGGTTGGTGGCCAATTGTTGCCTGCGGTGCTGCAGGGCCGCCTTGGCGTTCACCTCCGAGCGGGTGGGGTAGATGTGGATCCCGGTCAGGGCAGAGACGGGCAGCCGCCGGCTCATGGCCAAAACCACTTCATGAATCAGCTCTCCCGCCTGGGATCCCACCAGGTGCGCCCCCAAAATCTGGCCGTTGCGTCGACAGATCAATTTGGCAAAGCCCAGGGGGGCGGCTTCTGCCTGGGCCCGATCCACATCGGCAAACTCCTGTTTGAGCACCACCACATCCTTGCCGTATTGCTGCCGGGCTTCGCTTTCGGTGAGGCCCACACGGGCCAGCTCCGGCTCGGTGAAGATGGCCCAAGGAATGACACGATAACGCGCTTGGCTGAGGGGGAAAAACAGGGCATTGACCAGGGCCACTGCCCCTTCGTAGGCCGCCACATGGGTAAATTGCGGCCCGCCGATGACATCCCCACAGGCGTAGATGCGGGGATTGCGGGTTTGCAGCTTGGCATTCACCTGGATCCCTTGGGGGGTGTACTGCACGCCGGCGGCTTCTAGACCCAGCCCTTCCACGTTCGGGATCCGACCGGCGGCCACCAAAATCTCTTCTGCACGGATCACTTGATCACCTGCAGCGGCGGTGCCTGCCCCGGAATTGGCCTTTAGGGAAAGCAGCTTTGCCCCTTGCTCTTGGCCAACTGCTGTGGCGCGTACCCGGGTGAGGATGCGGATCCCATCTTGGGTCAACTGTTGCTGCACCACCTGGGCGGCTTCGGGATCCTCCTTGGGCAAGATGCGCTCGCGGCTGGCAATGAGGGTCACCTCGGATCCCAGACGGGCCAGAGCTTGGCTCAACTCGCAGCCTACCGGCCCCGCCCCTATCACCGCCACCGATTTGGGCAAGCGGGTCAAGTCAAAGATCGATTCGTTGGTCAGATAGCCCGCCTCGGCCAAGCCTGGCAAGGGGGGAACCCAAGGACGGGATCCGGTGGCGATGACAAAAGCCCGCGCCTGTACCTGCCGTCCTGCCACCTCAAAGGTGCGCCCATCCACAAAGTGGCCCTTGGCAAACACCAGTTCCACCCCCAGTTGGCGGAAGCGATCTGGCGAATCGGCGTGGTTGGCGATGTAGCTCTGGGCAGAGCGAATGTGTTCGTACACCTTGAGGTAATCCACCGCGATCCCTGCTGGGCCAGGGAGAGTTACCCAACCGGCAGCCATGGCCTGGCGAATCCGATGGACGGTATGGGCCACGTGAAGAAGGGCTTTGCTGGGCACACAGCCATACCAGAGGCAATCGCCGCCCAAGCGGTCGCTGCCTTCCACCAGCAGCACCTTGGCCTTCAGTTGGGCCGCAGCGCTGGCCACCACCAGACCCGCTGCACCGGCGCCAATGACCACAATATCGTAGGAGACAGGCATGGCTTGTTCTGAACAAAAACATCGGGCAAGGGATAGCACCATCCTATGTCTTGAGTGGGCCGGGGGCAGGATGGGAGAAGGGGATCCCTTTCCACACCCTTTCTGCATGGGAGAAGAACTTGTTAGAGTGGGACGGATGGATCCCTTGCAAGCTGGGTTGATCCGTCTGTTCTACTTTTCAGGTTTTGGGGACTTATGACTATTCTGCTGCCGAGCGAACCTATCCTGGCCGTGAGCATCTTCGGCATGGGCCTGCCAGAGCTGGCCGTGATTGGGGTGATCGCGGTGGTCGTGTTTGGCCCCAAGAAGCTACCGGAGTTGGGCAGCGCCTTTGGCAAAGCGTTGCGGAGTTTCAAACAAGAGATGAACAACCCCAGCAGCGATGACGAGCCTGCCGGCGCAGAAAAGGCGGAGAAGGTGGTGGAGAAAGATGCCGCCTGAGGGTCGCGGAGAGGGGTGGGATCCCAACTCCTGCAAGGGGCCTGCTGCCGGAACTGTTGAGAGGGGGGATCCAAGCCAGCTTTGGATGAGAGGTGAAGTCAGCTCGCAAGGGAGCCGGCTCCAGGGCTAGTGTATAGTTCTGGAAAGTTCCCCAGCCTAGTGCTACCGGCTGAGCCAAAATCAGCCCGGATAGGCTCATCGGATGCCCCAGAGGTGGTATGGCTGAGCTGACCGATTTCCAGTTAATGCGCCAGATCCAACTGCGGGATCGCCGCAGCCACTTTTTGCTCAAGGATCGCTATCAGAAGCGCCTGCTGGATATTGCCTTGGCCATTCTCAAGCAACCTCACCAGGCGGAAGAGGTGGTGCGGCAGGTGTTCGAGTTCTGCTGGAAACACGCCAATGCCTTTGACCTGCAGCGGGATCGCTCAGTGGCTCTGTGGCTCTACGAGTTGACAGCCTTTCAGGCTAGGGAACGGCTGCGGCGTTGGGCTTGGCTACCTGCCCCCCTCTCCATTCAAACTTCGGCTCCCCTGTGGCCGCAACGTCTTCTCTGGGGCAGCCTGGCGGTATTGGGGATCTACGCGCTGGCCATAACAGCGGCCTACTGGCGGCTGCGCTGGCAGTGGGGATCCCCCATCGAGGGAGAGTCGGTGGCAGTTCAACGGCTCTACCAAGAGTGGCAACGACAGCCGCAAGTGCAGCGAACCCTGCTGCGGGATCCCAGCTTCAGCACTCCCCTGTTGGTGCAAGCCCTCTGGTCGCCCCATGCCAAGCAGGTGCTGCTCTTGGCCTCGGAGATGGCTCCCGCCCCCCCAGGGAGCACCTATCAACTGTGGCTGGAGTCGGAGATCCAGGGAGGGGGACGACTGCTGGAAAACGCCGGCACTTTTGCCGTCAACGGGGAAGGATCCCTGCAATGGCTCAGTCAACCCATCCATTCTGAGCAGCCGACCCGCCTCCTCATCACCCTCGAACCGGCAGGAGGGAGCGAATCCCCCACAGGCCCGCCTCTGCTGCAGAGCAGTTTTTGGATCCCTGCTGCCCAGCCCTGATCAAGAGAGATGGGGGGATGGCTGGGGAGTTTGTCCCCCGCTCTTGCGCCGCTTACTCCGGGATCCCCGCAAGCGCACCTTGAGACGGTAGCGAACAGTTTCATGCACAACTTTGTAGGAAGCATCCACACCGTGGGTTTCCCGCAGCCATTCGCGAATGTCGCTGTAGGTACGGAATCGGCCAGGCTGATGCAGCTCCTGCTTGAGGATTTCCAAAACCGGCTTGGGGATGAGGGGTTTGCGCCCTTGGTTGCGGGGCACCGTCAACATGCCCTCTAGCCCCCTGGCCTTGTAGCGTTGAAACCATCGAAAAATCGTTGAGATGTCCCGCCCCAGAATTTCAGCCAAGCCTGTCATCGTCTTGACTTTCCCAATCTTGAGCAGGTAGAGAGCTTGAACCCGCTCCTTCCCGGTCGGTGTAGACTGCTTGCTTAGTAGGGATTTGAGCTCTTCAGCCGATTCCTGAATGTCGAGCTTGAGGACTCCAGCCATGTTGGGGCGTCGCAGAACAGCGTTGAATTCGTTGCCTGGCGGAGAGTCTACCACAGTAACTTGGGGTTTTGGAAGTTGTTCGTGAAGTTTGCCTGGGCATCTCTTGACGTTTACAGAATCTCAGAGTCTCCAGCTGAAAAATCTCCAACAGGCCACCCTTGTCGCTTTTCAGGATAGGCGGGCAAGGGATCCCCTCTAGGGCGGCAGGCTGTGGCTGTAGGAGTGGCTGTAGGATCAGAGGGCAAGCTTGCCGACGCCGCACTATGGTTCTTCGCAAGTATCTTGCAGGAGAGGGGCTGCGTTGGTTTCGACTGGCCCTGCAGTTGCAAGGATCGGTTGTACCGGCAGTGCTTCCCCGCGCCTTTATCTGCGGCTTGGCCGGGGTGCTGGTTTCGGTTCTGTATAGGTTGGGGCTGCCCCTGGCGCTGTCGTCCTTGGTGGCGTTTGTGCCCAACATCGTTTTGGGTTTGATGCTAGTGTTTCGGACAAACACCGCCTACGAACGGTTCTGGGAGGGGCGGAAAGCTTGGGGAGCCGTGGTGAATGACGTGCGCAACTTGGCCCGCTTGATTTGGGTAGCCATTGAAGAAAAGCAGCCCGGCGACCGGGAAGAGAAGATCCAAACTCTATATCTATTGCCCGCTTTTGCCATGGCCATGAAACAGCACTTGCGCCAGGAACCTCTGCTGGATGAGATTCAGCCCCTGCTCAGCCCGGAGCAGTTGCAACGTCTCCAAAGCCTCAAACATCCCCCTTTGCAGATTGCCTTTTGGATTGGAGATTATCTGCAGCGCCAATACCAAAAGGGCCGCGTTGAGGTCTACCAGCTCACGATCATGGTGGAGCGGCTCAACAGCATGGTGGATGCGCTGGGGGCCTGTGAGCGCATTCTCATGACCCCAATGCCCATGGCTTATGCCCTGCACTTGAAGCAGTTGCTGTTGCTTTACTGTTTGTCTTTACCGTTTCAAATGGTGGAGGGCTTGGGTTGGATGACCGGCCCCATTGTGGGATGGCTGAGCTTTATGTTGTTTGGCGTTGAAGAGATCGGCATCGAAATTGAAAATCCCTTTGGCCGGGATCCCAATGATCTGCCCCTCGATAACATTTGCAACAAGATGAAGCACAATATTGCGGATTTGATCAATTCCACTTAGGGAACTCTCGCCGTTCTGGATGGCAGGGCAGCTGCCCATTTCAGATCCTCAGCCGGCACCTACCCCTAGTGGAGATAGCCGGGACGAACCCGATGATTGAGAGGAAGGGATCCCTATATCTTGGGTAGGGAACAAGATGGGTTTGCTAAACTGTGGACAATTTGCCGAGGTGCTCTGGGGATGGCCTGCTCAACCTGCACATTTTTACACCTGGCCGATGTGCATCTGGGCTATGACCGCTACGACAGCCCGGAGCGGAGCAAGGACTTCTTTTTGGCTTTTCGGGATGTTGTCCGGCGCTATGCCATTCAGGATCCGGTGGACTTTGTGCTCATCGCCGGAGATCTGTTCGAGCATCGGCAGATTCAGCCCGGCGTTCTCAACCAAGCCCAGATCGTCCTGCGGGAGCTGCAGCAGGCCGGGATTCCGGTGTTGGCCATCGAGGGCAACCACGACAACCGTCCCTATGGCGTGAAAACCAGTTGGCTGAGGTACTTAGCCGATCACGGGGAGTTGAT
>NZ_JANSHQ010000117.1:0-1209 GCF_047461715.1 Synechococcus sp. R8-2
GAGGCGGCCATTCGGGCGGGGGCCAAAACCATCAACATCCCCGATACCGTCGGCTACGTCATGCCGGAGGAGTTCGGCCAACTGATCAAGGGCATCCGCGAGAACGTGCCCAACATCAAGCAAGCGATCCTTTCTGTGCACGGCCACGACGATCTGGGCGTCTCGGTGGCCAACTTCTTGGAAGCGATTAAGCAGGGCGCCCGTCAGGTGGAAGTGACGGTCAACGGCATTGGTGAGCGGGCCGGCAACACAGCCCTGGAAGAGTTGGTGATGGCCCTGCATGTGCGGCGCAGCTACTTCAACCCCTACTTCGGCCTGCCGGTGGACTCCGAGAAGCCCCTCACCCACATCAAAACTCAGGAGATCTATCGCACCTCGCGCCTCGTCTCCAACCTCACCGGCATGTTGGTGCAGCCCAACAAGGCTATCGTCGGCTCCAACGCCTTTGCCCACGAATCCGGCATCCACCAGGACGGCATGTTGAAGAACCGCCAGACCTATGAGATCATGGATGCCCAGACCATCGGCCTGCAATCGAGCACCTTGGTGTTGGGCAAGCACTCGGGCCGCAATGCCTTCCGCACCCGCCTCAAAGAACTGGGATTCGAGCTGTCGGAGCAAGATCTGAACAGAGCCTTCTTGCGCTTCAAAGAACTGGCCGACAAGAAAAAAGAAATCTCCGACCTGGATCTGGAAGCGATTGTTAACGACGAAACTCGCCCGGTGCCGGAGCTCTATCGCCTGGAGCATGTGCAAGTGGTGTGTGGCAATCGGGAAGCTCCCACCGCCACGGTGCGGCTGGTAACCCCGGAAGGGGAAGAGCGGGTGGACGCTGCTGTGGGCACAGGCCCGGTGGATGCGGTGTACAAGGCCATCAACCGCATCGTCAATATCCCCAACAAGCTGATCGAGTTTTCCGTCCAATCGGTTACCGCTGGCATCGACGCCATTGGGGAAGTCACCATCCGCCTGCGCCACGAAGACCGCATCTTTTCCGGCCATGCCGCCAACACCGACATCATTGTCGCTTCTGCCCAAGCCTATATGAATGCCCTCAACAAGCTCTACTCTGCGCTGCACGCGGCACGCTCGACGGCTGACCAGCGCGAGGCTGCTGCCCAGAAGATCTGAGGGAAGGGTTAGGGAATCCCAGTCGTTTCCAACAAAGCTGGGATCCTTCGCTGCTGACCCTCACCCCCAGCCCCTCTC
>NZ_JANSHQ010000118.1:0-5312 GCF_047461715.1 Synechococcus sp. R8-2
AAACCACGACTGCTATCAGCCCTTGCCGCGTGGTAGGGCGCTCAAGGGGATCCCTGGCCAAGACCGGCGGCTGATACAATAGCTGCCCAGGGATCCAAACCAAAGATCTCTAGATCTCTGCTTTTCCAACAGGATTTCCCCACAAGCCCGATGGCAGGCCCGATCCGAGTGGTGGGTAGCTTGAACATGGATTTGGTGGTGCAGGTGCCCCATCATCCCGGCCCTGGGGAAACGGTGCTGGGATCCGACTACGCCACCTACCCTGGCGGTAAGGGAGCCAATCAAGCGGTGGCAGCGGCGCGGGCGGGAGCCCAGGTGGAGATGTGGGGGGCAGTGGGATCTGACAGCTTTGGCCGCCTGCTGAAAGAGAACCTGGAGCAGAACGGCGTCGATACCCACCACCTGCGGGAGCTGGAAGGGCCCAGCGGCATCGCTCTGATCACTGTGGATCCAGCAGGGCAAAACCGGATTGTGGTCAGCCCCGGCGCTAACGGTCGCTACACCCCCGCCCAGCTGCCTCCTTGGACGCCGGCAGCGATGGTTCTGCTGCAACTGGAAATCCCCCTGGCCACGGTGCAGGCGGTGGCAGAGCAAGCCTTTGCCCAAGGGATCCCCGTCCTGCTCAATCCAGCCCCTGTGGTGCCCCTGCCAGGATCCCTGTTGCGCCGGGTTCGCTACTTGGTGCTCAACGAAAGCGAAGCGGCTGCCCTTGCCCAATCTCCTGTGGAGACGCCGGAACAAGCCCAAAAGATCGCTCAGGAGCTCCAGAAGCACGGGATCCCAACCGTTATCCTCACCTTGGGAGGGGCAGGGCTGGTCTGGGCAGATGGGGAAGAAAGTGGCCATTGGCCAGCTCATCCTGTGGAGGTGGTGGATACCACCGCTGCCGGAGATGGGTTTTGTGGGGCCTTAGCTGCCTGTTTGGCTGCCGGCAGATCCCTGAGGGAAGCCCTGCGTTTTGCCAATGCCGCCGCTGCCTTGGTTGTAACCCGTGCAGGAGCCCAACCCAGCTTGCCCCAACGCTCTGAGATCGAGGCGTTTTTGGCCTCTGCCGTAGAAACAGCTTAGACTGCCGCTTGTCAAAAGTTTTTAACATCTGCGGTGGAGAAGTTCATGAGCCGTCTGCGTGGGTGCTAGGGGAAACCGCACCGTCCACAGGACGAGAGCGGGACGAACTCCTTTTCCTGAGCCGCTACTCATCGCTGGTGGAGGGGATCCCTTGCTCCTTTTGAGTACTGCTCAATAGTGCCTTGCCTTCCCTTGTGGGTGTTTTTAGAGTTAGGAAGTGAAAAGAAAGTATTCGGTAACTCTGATAAAGGCCTGTGAGTACCCTCCTTGCTGAAGATGACGCTCTTTACCGTCAGCATGTCCATAGCCTACTGACGCAACATTTGCCTGAGTTCGGCCCGGTATACATGGCCTCGAATGGCCGAGAGGCGTTGGAACTTTACCGTCAGCACCACCCCAACTTTGTGTTGATGGACATTCGCATGCCTGAGATGACCGGGATCGAGGTAGCGCGGCAGGTTTGGTCAGAGTGCCCCAGCACGCGCATCATTTTTTGGTCGCATTTTGCCGATGAAGTCTATGTGCGGGAGCTGCACAAGATCGTGCCTCCGCAAACTGTCTATGGCTACCTTTTGAAAAATTGCACCGATGAAAAATTGGTCAGCGCCATCCAAGCGGTGGTGCAGGATGAGCAATGCGTGATCGACCGAGAGGTGCGCGGGGTCGATTCCCGTTCACAAAACAAAATCACCGGTCTCAGCGATGCCGAGTACGAAGTGCTGATCGACATTGCCCTCGGCCTCACCGACCAAGCCATTGCTGCACGGCGCTTTTTGTCCCGCCGAGGGGTAACCAACCGTCTGCGCAACCTCTACGACAAACTAGAGGTGAGCAACGACCAAATTGAGAGCGACGAGTGGGGAACCACCTTCAGCTTGCGGGCGCGAGCCATCCGTCTTGCCTTCAAACGGGGGTTGATCAACGCCCAACTGCTGGATGAGGAGGAAGTGCATTTGGATCACTGGCTCAGCCGCTACCGACTGGATCCGCTGGACTAGAGAGGGGGTGTTCGAGCCGTCATCGCTCTTGGCAAGCACTTGTAGTCAATTCCCTTGCCAGCGACCAAGGAGACTTGGGCTCAATGGCTGGCCACCCCGCCAAAGAACTGGGATCAAAGCTCCCTCGTACCGCTATGGAGAAGCAAGCCGGCAGTGTGGGGGGTCGCTAGCGGAAAATCATCTCGGCAACTGCCTCAAAGCCGGCATCCAACAGCCGATCCAAGACCGACTGGGCCTGGCTGCGACTGTCGTAGAGGCCAGCCTGCAACACCGTTCTCCCGTTGAAAACCGTTTCCACCGCGTCGGGGATGAGCTGCCGCAATCGGTTCAAGTCATCGCTGCTCTTGGGGGTCACCAACACGCGAAATTGAGTTGCCGTTCGCGTTGGCGAAACGGAGTCGTTACCCACAGCAACCACAGGGGGGGCAACTGGAGTTGTAGTGGGAGCAGAGGGAGTGGCCGGGATCCCCGTGGACGGGCGACGGGCCGGCGGGGGCAGAAGGGTGGTGATATCCGTGAGGGGAGCCGACGGTGGCCTGGGAACAGGGTCAGCCGGCTGGGCAGGTGCGGTAGAGCCATCGGGGGTGAAGGGGACAGCCACAAACTGCTCCCCCGGAGGTTGGGGCTGGGGAGTTGCCTGAGGGCTGGAGGGATCTGGCAAGATGCGCCCTCCGGATCCTTGGGGCGGAGAGGGGGGAACCGGGGCAGTAGACTGGGGCACCGTCACAACCGGCAAGGTGGAGGGGGTCTCAGCGGCTGGCCGGGGATCCCTGGGAGTAGCCGGCTGGGCCGGAGCGCTGGGCAGAGCCAAAGTGCCAGGGGCAATGGGGCGGGGAGCGCTGTCGGGAAGGGCGGCGACGGTGGTTTGACCGGACAGATCCAGATCCCCTTTGGCTTTGCCCCGCAGTTGGTTGCCGTTGGCATTGATGCGCAGGCCGCGGGTGGCGTTGTGGATGTCGTATTGGCCGTTGCCCTCAAAGATGTTGTTGCCGGGATCCGTGGCCGTGCCCAGATCCGGCTGGGCGTTGGTGATGGCAGTGAGGCCGGTCTCCAAGTTCTGGGCGATGAGATTGTTGCGCAGGATGGGCCTGGAGCTGCCCCCGACAACCACGCCGGTACGGTTCTGCAGAATGCGGTTGTTGCGCACAACAGGCGCCGAGCGTTGGTCGATGGTGAGGCCAAAGCCGGTCTCCTGGAACAGGTTATTGACGATGGTGGGCTGGGAGGTGCCCAAAACGGAAATGCCGTTGGCCCCGTTTTTATAGAAGCGGTTGCCCTCTACCCAGGGATTGGCAGCGCCAGCGATGAAGATTCCATCGTGGATGCTGCCCACAAAGCTGTTGTTGAGAATGCGCGGGGAGGCCGATTCGACCCAGAGGGCATAGCCGCGCCGCCCTTGGTTGCGCAGGGTAACTCCTCGCACTTCTGCGCCGGTTTCTGCCAGCAGAGCAACATTTTGTCGGCCTAGGGTCGGGCTCATGTAGGTACCGCCGCCGGTGATGAGATAGCCCTCTCCCAAGGTGGACTCGTCCCCACGCAAGGTGAGGCCGGCTTTCAGACGGATGGGGAAGGTTTCGCCGCTCTCCTCGCTATATACCCCGGGAAAAAGCTGAATGACGCTGCCAGCCTCAGCCCGCTGAATGGCATAAGTAATCGTCTTGAAGGGGTTATTGCGGGATCCATCCCCACGGGTATCGCTGCCGTTGGCCGCATCCACAAAAATGGCCGGGCGATTGTCCGGGAGAGGGGGAGCTTGAGGCAGGGTCTGCTCGCCGGTAATGCCGGTGTCCAGGGAAGTTTGCGCCCAGCCAGGATCCAACTTTGCTGTCAGCAGTAAGGTGGTGCCAAGCATCAGAGAGGTTGCCAGCCGCGTCAGCATTGCAGAACGATGGCGCTGCGCCCGCAGGCCGGGCAGGACTGCTGTAGATTGGTGTTCGCCGGATTTCTGCAGACCAATAGGCAGTAAGGACAATAAGGAAGAGATCATGGTGGTTATCCTCACACCAGGCTGGGCTAGAGAAGGAAAGCCGAGGTCATCTTACCAAACTGAGCAGGCAGGGGCCTGCCCTATTCTCCAACTCCAAATACGGACTAACGCAGGCTTTTTTTGCAAGTCTAACACTAGCCCTAGAGTAACCTCCCTGCTTGCGCCATGACCTACAAAACCCTTGTCCCCGAACATCTGCCCCAAGAGCCGTCGCTGCTTGAATCCGGGATCCTGCTGTCTCCGGTCTCACCGTGGCAACCCCTGATTCATCTGCTGCTGTTGGGGATCCCGGCCTTCTTGCTGCTCTTGGGAAAGCTGATGGCTCAGCCGGTCTTGGGCTGGGGGGCGGTGCTGGCTTGGCTGGGCCTGGCGGGCTGGTGGGGGCGATCGCTTTGGGCTCAGATCGGGCGCCGTCTTTGGCAGTGGCTGACCACTTGGCCTCAATTGGCCTGGGCGGGAGTGGCCCTCAGCTTGGCCCTGATGGGAGGGGTTGCCGGGAGCGGGCTGTTTTCTGCCTTGGGATCCCTGAGTTGGGAAGCAATTGGGGCTTTGGGAGAAGTGTTCGGGGCCACAGGCCAAATCTTGATTGCCATCCTGGCTGCCTACATTGCCTGGCGGCAGTACATCATCTCCCGCGATCTCACCATTCAGCAGAATATCATCACCCAGCAGCAGACCATCGACGCCTACTTTGAAGGCATTTCCAACCTGGTCTTGTCTCCCGATGGGCAGTTGGACGATTGGCCCCTGGAGCGGGCCATTGCTGCCGGGCGCACGGCTGCTTTGTTGAACGGGGTGGATCGCTTCGGCAAAGCCAAGATCCTGCGCTTTCTCTCCACCGCTAACCTGCTCAGCCCTCTGCGGCGAGACGAACACCTGGGCCGACCTATCCTGGATGGCAAGGGGGGCTACCAGCGGGATCGCTTGCACGGGATCCGAGTGGTCAACCTGGGCACGATGCTGGAGGGAGCCGACCTGCATGGCACCCTGTTGCGGGCGGTGGATTTCAGCGAAGCCAGCCTGGAGCGGGCCAACCTGAGCGGCTGCGATCTCAGCCACACCAATCTGTGCGGAGCTAACTTGCGGAATGCCGACCTGCGCGGGGCCGATCTCTACCGCGCTTTGCTGTTTGTGGGATCCCCTCAGACAGCTTCCCCCGCTCAGCCGGGGCAAAAGCCGGATTTTAAGACCGGAGCCTACACCGGAGCTATCGTGGCAGGGGCAGATTTCCGCCAGGCTCGCCGCCTTTCCCCCGAACA
>NZ_JANSHQ010000119.1:0-8888 GCF_047461715.1 Synechococcus sp. R8-2
GATGATAAAAACAGCAGCTGCTGTTAACCCTCCGGAGTTCGAAGCCTAGGGATCCCCTCCATGACTTCCCAGATTCAGCCCTGCACACGCGAACAGATCTTGAATGGAATGGGCATCACCACCCTGTTTTCGGCTCTCATTGTGGGTCTCTGGATCTGGCTGGGATCCTCCTTTCCCGTGCCGTTTCGCTGGGATCCCCTAGCCTTGGCGTGGGGGGCAGGGCTGGGACTGGGGGTGGCTCTGCTCAGCGGCGGGGTTTACCGGCTCTGGCCAGCCTATCGTCGGGCAGCCACTGCCTACTTACACTGGGTGGCGGATCCCTTGCAGTGGGGAGATATCCTTTGGGTGGGCCTGCTGCCGGGCTGGAGCGAGGAATGGCTGTTTCGCGGTGTGCTGCTGTCAGCTCTGGTGGCCAGCCCCTTAGGGTGGACAGGCGGGATCCTGCTGAGCGGCCTCTTGTTTGGCGCCTTGCATTGGCTGGGATGGCAGGGCTGGCCCTATGCCGTCTGGGCCAGCGGGGTTGGTATCCTCATGGGGATTGGCTTGTGGCTGTCGGGAAACCTGTTGGTCACCATTGTCGCCCACACCCTTGTCAACTGGATTGGGGTTTGTGCCTGGAAATGCTTTTTCTCTCAAGCGGAGCCCTGAAGGATGCAGTTTTCGTGCTCCCCTCTTCCCTTATGGGAAAGGGGTTGCCTGTAAGCAGCGCAGAACCTTGGGCAAGTGCCGCAAATTGAGCTTAACTTACTTGTCGATGCCTTCCTGTCAATGCCCCACCGAGATCTCCTACAACTAGTTTGGGGATCCTTCCCATGGCTGCGCGTGGGGCGATCCTTGCTGCTGGTCGGGCTGGTGGTGTACGGCTACCTGCTCTGGCTGGGCTGGTTTCAATCGGAGCGGCTGATCTTTCTGCCCCAGCCCGCCAGCTATCGAGATGGGGATGCCATTCTCAAGCTCACGACCTCTGATGGGCTACAGATTTCAGCGGTACATTTGCCCAATCCCGCCGCTGCCTACACCCTCCTCTACAGCCATGGCAACGCTGAAGACTTGGGGGATATCCTGCCCCGCTTGGTGCACCTGCAGCAGGCTGGGTTTGCCGTCTTGGCCTACGACTACCGCGGTTACGGCACCAGCGAAGGGATCCCTTCCGAGGCCGGCGCTTACAAAGATATCGAGGCCGCTTACACTTACCTAGTTGCCCAAGGGATCCCGCCGGAGCGGATCTTGGTCTATGGAAGATCAGTAGGGGGCGGGCCCTCGGTTTACCTGGCAGCGCAAAAACCAGTGGGCGGCCTGATCCTGGAATCTACTTTCGTGACTGCCTTCCGCGTCTTGACGCGCATCCCGCTGCTGCCCTTCGATCGCTTCGATAACCTCAGCCGCATTGCCAAGATCGATTGCCCGCTGCTGATTTTGCACGGTACCCAGGATCGTCTAATCCCCTTCTGGCATGCTGAAGCCCTTTACCAAGCAGCACGGGATCCCAAACGCTTGGTGCCCATCGAGGGAGCCGATCACAACAACTTGCTGCAGGTGGCTAGAGAGCGCTATGTCACCATCCTGCACCAATTCGTAGCCGAGCTGGTGGATCCCCATGTTGTCTTCCCTCAGTAGCGGCTTAGGTGAGGACAATCTTAAAATCACCTGCAATCCGCTCGGAAAAGTGGAGTTATGTGGCAAGATCGGAAGGGATCGGGTCGAAGGATCCGGATCCCTGTCTCACCGGATTGAACCCTTTTACGGAGGATCAAGAGCGTATGTCTCTCCGACTTGGCGATACTGCTCCCAATTTCACGCAAAAGTCTACCCACGGCGAAATCGATTTCTACTCTTGGGCCGGGGATAGCTGGGTGGTGTTGTTCTCTCACCCCGCCGACTACACGCCGGTCTGCACCACGGAGCTAGGCACTGTTGCGAAGCTGATGCCCGAATTTGAAAAGCGGGGTGTGAAGGTGATCGCCCTCAGTGTGGACGATGTGGACTCCCACGTCGGCTGGGTAAAAGACATCGAGGAAACCCAGAACGCCACTTTGACCTATCCCATTTTGGCAGATGCAGACCGCAAGGTTTCTCAGCTCTACGACATGTTGGATCAAACCAACATCAACCAAGAAGGGCTGCCCCTGACGGTGCGCTCGGTGTTCATCATCGATCCCAACAAGAAGATACGCCTCATTCTTACCTACCCGGCCAGCACAGGCCGCAACTTCGACGAGCTCCTGCGGGTGATCGATGCCCTACAGCTGACGGATAAGTATAACGTTGTCACTCCCGCCGACTGGAAAGACGGTGACGATGTCATCATTCCGCCTTCGCTGAAAGATCCGGAAGTGCTGAAAGAGAAGTTCCCAAAAGGCTACAAGGAAATTAAGCCCTATTTGCGGGTCACCCCTCAGCCCAACAAGTAGAAGTCTCAGCAATCGAACCTACTTTCGGCTGATCCCTTCTCTGCCGAAGCTGCGCTCCCCTCGATTTGGATCCCCGACCAGGGGATCCTTTTTTATTTCAAGCCAGATTGAGACACTTTCCCTTTGGAAGAGGGGAGTTAGGGATCCCTCATTTTGCAGTTGGGGAAAGTTTATTCTTCAAAGTTTATTCTTCGGGGAAAGAAGCCGCCTCTGTTGCTTTTTTGGCCAGCTCATCTACCGTGAAGTAGCGATGAAACTTATCGGTCACCCGCAACCAGGGGGAACGGCTGCCTTCTTTGCGATAGCGGGTCACAAAGCCTTTTTCCACTAACTCTGCCACGTGCTGATAAGCACCTTGGCCGCGCAACTCCACCAACTCCGCCTGCGAGAGGGGGCCACGCAGAATGATTGTAGCCAGGGTACGGGTAGCACCCACCCCAATTTCAGGGGGTAAAAGCTGGTTGGCCAGCTCCAAAAACGGCTCCCGCAACTGCAGGGCAAACCCTTCCCCCACCTGTAGGACTTCCAGGGCAGAATCGCGATGGGCATAGTCTTCCATTAATTCCAGCAGCGCATCGTAGGCTTCGTCGCGACTGCAATGGGCCAACTGGGCCAGGGCGGATAGCTCCAGGGGCTGCCCTTTTAAGTAGAGGATCGCTTCGATCTGATTTTTCAGGGCCAAGACACGCTCCCTCTGACCTTGCCTTTCCGCCAACAAGGGATGCGAAATCGACTTAAGAGAACGCGGGGCCATTGCAACAAGGGATCCGCTCAACTTGCTCCGTAGCATAGCAGCAGTTCTAGGCTGAGGGATCCCTTGGCCAAGCGGGCCGGATCCATCCTCGCCTTCGAGCTAGAACCCTACCCCTGATGCCACCACCATCACCACCACCGCTGCAAAGATAATCAAAGCGTAAAACTGGGCCTTGCCGCTCTCCAGGTATTTCATCGCCTCGCCGCTCACCATGGTCACCAAGCCCGTCAGGTTGACCACACCATCCACGATGCGGCTGTCCACCTCCAGCGCCTCCCGTGCCACGAAGCGGGTGCCCTGCACAAAGACTCGCTCATAGAGGTCGTCAATGTACCACTTGTTGAGGGAGAAGTAGTAGAGCGGCTGCAGGCTTTGGGGGAAGGTGCCCGGGTCGATGCGCTTTTGCCAGTAGATCAAGCTGGCCAAGGTGATGCCGATCAGCCCAATGCCCACGGAGCTACCCGCCATGATTAGAAACTCTGCCCAATCGAAATGGCCCGCCAGCACCTCCTGCCACTCTGCTGCCACCAGCGGCAAAATCGAGCCTGCCTCTGCCACAGACTCAGCCGGCGGGTGGATGAAAGCTTCAAAGAAGTTGGCAAAAGGGGTGCCCACCAGGCCAATCAGCACAGAAGGGATGGCCAGAGCCAACAGCGGGAAGGTCATCGACCAAGGGGACTCATGGGGCTCTGAGGCGTGGCCATGCCCATCGTGTAGGTTTTCCTGAGCTTCAGGATGGCTGCTGGGCTGGGGTTTTTCTTGAATGTTCATGGCTCCAGGGCCAAAGGCCGGTTGTTTCCCCGCAAAAACGTAGGCAAAAGCTGGCACAGGACGGCCCTGGCTGATGGCCACCTCCTGCCGCAGTCTCAGGTTGGTGCCGCGAAACTCCCCTTCGAAGGTGAGGAAGTAGATGCGGAACATGTAGAAGGCGGTGATCCCGGCGGTGAGGAAGCCCACCCCCCACAGAGCTGGGTTCCGTTCGAAAACAGCGCCCAAGATCTCGTCTTTAGACCAAAAGCCGGCGAAGGGCGGGATCCCACAAATGGCCAACGTGCCGATCAAAAACGTGATGGCCGTAACCGGCATGTATTTGCGCAACCCCCCCATCAGGCGCATGTCTTGGGCCAAAACCGGGTCATGGCCGACCACCGCTTCCATGCCGTGGATAACTGAGCCAGAGCACAAAAAGAGCATCGCCTTAAAGTAGGCGTGGGTCATCAGGTGAAACAGGCCCGCCCCATAGGCGCCGCACCCCATGGCCATGACCATGTAGCCCAGTTGGGAAATGGTGGAGTAGGCCAAGCCCTTTTTGATGTCATTTTGGGTGATGGCAATGGTGGCCCCCAAGAAGGCTGTGCCCGCCCCCGTCCAGGCGATGATGTCCATGGCCACCGGGATCCCTTCCAGCACCGGGAACATGCGGGCCAAGAGGAATACCCCAGCCGCCACCATCGTGGCTGCGTGGATGAGAGCGGAAATGGGCGTGGGGCCCTCCATGGCATCCGGCAACCACACATGCAGCGGGAACTGGGCCGACTTGGCCACCGGCCCCAAGAACACCAACACCGCAAACAGGGCAATCAAGCTGCTGCTCACTGCCCCGCTAGCCAGCATCTCCTGCAGATTGCGCCCGATCTCGTCAAACGCGAAGGTACCGGAAATCCAGTAAAAACCTAAGATGCCCAACAGCAGGCCGAAATCTCCCACCCGGTTGACCACAAACGCCTTTTGCGCTGCTTCTGCCGCTGCCTGCCGGTCGTGCCAAAAGCCGATGAGCAGGTAGGAGCACATCCCCACCAGCTCCCAGAAGATATAGATCTGCACCAGGTTGGGGCTGACCACCAAGCCCAGCATCGAGGAGCTAAATAAGCTCAGGTAGGCGTAGAAACGCACATAGCCGGGATCGTGGGCCATGTAGCCGTCGGAGTAGATTTGCACCAAAAAGGCCACCGTGGTCACCACCACCAGCATCATGGCGCTCAGGTGATCCACGACAAAGCCCATATCCACCGAGAAGGATCCCGCCTGGGCCCAGGTGAGGGTTCTGAGGACGGTTTCGTGCCCTTGCACCTGGCTGACCAAAAGGGCAAAGGCATGAACCATCGCCGTCCCGGTCGCGAACACGCTCAAAAAGGCAGCCAAAGAGCGGTTGGCCCTTGTCCAGGCGTTGAACATCAGGATACCTAAGCCGAGGAGAAAGGCTGCCACCAAAGGATAGACGGGGATCAACCAGGCGTACGTGTAGATGAATTCCATGGGAAATGCTTCCGAATGCGTCCTCTCACAGCAACGAACCTGCTCTGCTAGCCCTGCAATTGGCAGGTGGGAGTGTCTGGTGGGCTGGCATTTGCTCAACTGCTTCTGCCATTGTAAACTTTTGCGACAGAGTGCGGATCCGGATCCCGAGCATCAAGTCCATCACAGCAGAGGCTTTTCCCAGAGATCAATCGGGATCCCCGCAGCTAAATCTGTAAATATCCTAAAGAATCGGCTCTGAGCCCAAGCTGACGGTCGCAAGCAAAAAGATGACAGGGATCCCTTGCGAGCGCTACAACGAAGGCTAGATCTACTGGCGGTCTGGAGAAACTACCCATGAGCTTGAACCTGGTGACCCTGGTGGGGCGAGCCGGCATGGATCCGGAGGTGCGCTACTTTGAGTCAGGCAAGGTGGTCTGTACTTTTAGCTTGGCGGTCAACCGATTCCGCAAAGGGGAAGACAAGCCTGATTGGTTTAACCTGGAGTTGTGGGGCCGCACTGCCGAGGTGGCCGGAGAGTATGTGCGCAAAGGCAGCCTCATCGGGGTAACGGGCAGCCTCAAGTTCGATCGCTGGAAAGACAAATCCACCGGAGAAGAGCGCCAGAGACCCATCATCGCTGTGGATCGGCTGGAATTGCTGGGATCCCGTCAAGACCGCGACTCCAACCTGCCCCCCGAAGAGCCGTTTTGACCCGTTGGACTGGAGCTGGGCAACCTCAAGGTCCCGCTCCTTCCAAGCATCGCCTACAGGCCTGCACCACTGCTGTCAAATCCTGGCTGCACCAGGGATAGTCCAACGGGGGTCGCCGGATCACCCACAGAGGGATCCCCAGGGTTTTGGCCACCGCCTGCTTGATCCCCAGCCCGCCTGCTTCCCCAGAGGCTTTGCTGATCACCACCTGAGGGCTGAACCGCTGCCAAAGCTGCAGTTCTTGCTCAAAGCTGAGGGGCAAGCGCATCCCGATCACCCGCTCGGCAGGGATCCCGGCTTGCACCGCTTGGGGAACCGATTCCGGCAGCACCCGTGCCCACAGTTGGCAGCGATCTTGCCAAGGTACAAACAGGGGCAGGGCCTTCACTCCCACCGTCAGCAGCACCCGCCGCCCCGCCAGCACCGCCTCTGTGAGCACCCCCTGCCAGTCCGGCACCACCTGGACCCAGGGATCCAGCTCTACAGGAGGGCGTTCGTAGCGCAGGTAGGGGATCCCCAGTTGGGCCGTCACCTGGATGGCCAGTTGCGAGATTTGCTGGGCAAAAGGATGAGAGGCATCCACCACTACGCGGATCCGGCACTCTTGCAGGAATTGTTCCAGAGATGGCGGCGAAAATCGGGTGACCACCACCTGACCGGGCAAATCCTGATACAGTCTTCTGGCCCCTTCGGTGGTGACGGTTGCCACCCAAGGGATCCCCTGCCGGCTGAGGGCGTCGGCCAAGCTGCGGCTCTCGCTAGTGCCCCCGATCAAAGCCACTTCAACTGGACTACCAACTGAGCTCATGGTGTGTTGCCAAACTTTGACGCCCGTAGATACGATCAAGATCACCGGCTGGAGGCAATTGCTCATGATCGAGATGCATGTGGCTGGGATTGCGGTCGATGCCGTCAACCAAAACCCCATTGTCATCCTGCGCGATGGCAGTGAGCGTCGTGCCCTGCCCATTTGGGTGGGAAAAGCAGAGGCCAACGCCATTTTGCAGGCCCTGGACGACCAAAAGCCACTGCGCCCCATGACCCATGATCTCATCCTCAACTCCTGGAAGACGTGGGGGATCAAGCTGGAGCGAGTCATCATTCACGCGTTGCTGGATAACACCTTCTACGCGGTGCTCGTCACCGTGAATGGTGACAAAAAACAAGAGATCGACTGCCGCCCCAGCGACGCCATTGCCCTCGCTCTGCGGGCCCATGTTCCTATCTGGACGGTGGAAGAGGTCATTGCGGAAGCCTCGATCCCCATGAACCAGGATGCCGACGAGGCGGAGCGGGAGGCCTTTCGCAAGTTTGTAGAAAATGTAACCCCCAGAGACTTTATCCGCAGCTACCCCATGACCGACCATCCCACCGAAGCCGACAGTTAAGCAGCTAAGGCGGATCCCACCCCCAGGGATCCCGGCAGACAGGCCATGCCCCAGGTTGCCAGGTTAACGGTCTATCCCATCAAGTCCCTGGATGGGATCCCTCTGTCTGAGGTGAGGCTGACGGCAGGGGGGACTTTGGAGGGGGATCGCCGCTACGCCCTCTTGGATGCGGAGGGAAAGCGGGTGAACGGCAAGCGCCATGCTGCGGTCCACCGCCTGCGGGCCCGGTTTGATCCCCAGTTGGGCCAGGTGCAGTTGTGGGGGGAGGGCAAGACGGCCCAGTTTGACCTGCAGCAGCAGCGGGATGCTTTACAAACTTGGCTCAGCCACTGGTTGGGCTTTCCGGTGCAACTGCTGGAGGAGCCTCTCAGGGGGTTTCCGGATGATCCCTATGCCAGCGGCCCCACCCTGATCAGCACAGCCACTCTCGAGACAGTGGCCAATTGGTTCCCCGGCCTCACCCCCGAAGAGATGCGGCAACGCTTTCGCATGAATATCGAGCTGTCGGAATGTCTGCCCTTTTGGGAGGATCGGCTCTTTGCCCAGGCAGATCAAGGGGTGCGCTTTCGCATTGGGGAAGTGGAGCTGCTGGGCCTCAACCCCTGCGCCCGCTGTGTGGTGCCCACCCGGGATCCCCTGAGCGGAGATGCCCATCCCGGTTTTCAAAAGCACTTCGTAGCGCAACGGCAGAAAACCTTGCCACCCTGGGCCGAAGCCAGCCGCTTTGACCATTTCTATCGCCTTGGGATCAATACGTGGATCCCGAGAACGGAGGCGGGCAAGCACCTGAGGGTTGGGGATCCCGTCGAAATCCTCGGGGTTGAACCCCTCAGCCTTTACCCTGAGCTGAATCGAACCCCAGGTTAGTTTCCGACCTACAATCAAGCTAGAGCAGCTCTTTTGGCTTGACCAAGCTATGCAAACCCTGGATCGGCCCAACGCCCCCACTCAGCAGCCCTACCCAGAACCGGTCTATCCCCGTCGCCCCACCCGCACGGTGGCCGTAGCCGATGTGTTGATCGGCAGCCAGCACCCGGTGGTGGTACAGTCCATGATCAACGAGGACACCCTCGACATCGACGCGGCAGTGGCCGGGATCCGCCGTCTGCACGAGGCAGGCTCAGAGATTGTGCGGGTTACCGTTCCCAGCATGGCCCATGCCAAGGCGATGGAGGCGATTCGGGAGAAGCTGATCCAAACCTACAAGCCGGTGCCTTTGGTAGCCGATGTCCATCACAACGGCATCAAGATCGCCCTGGAAGTAGCCAAATACGTGGACAAGGTGCGCATCAATCCAGGGTTGTTCGTCTTTGAAAAACCTCAGCCCGGTCGCACAGAATATACCCAAGCCGAATTTGAGGCCATCCGCAACAAAATCCGGGAAAC
>NZ_JANSHQ010000120.1:0-4841 GCF_047461715.1 Synechococcus sp. R8-2
GTTCAGCGTAAATGTATCAGATTCATGATGGCCCAATAAGGGATCCCCACAGCAATGCTATCGCTTCTGACCATTCCACCGTAGCTCCGTAGGTATCGCCCGTGTGTCCTCCCAACTGGCGGTAGATCCAGTAGCCCACGGCCCAAGCCCCTAGGGCGGATCCCAGCGTCCAGAGCAGCAAAGGGGGCCAAGCCAAGATCCCAGCCCAGCCCAACCCCCCGGTGATGGCCAGCACAAGCAGAGTGCCCGGCCACAGGGATCCCGGCAGGGAAGTGGAGTCTTTGAGGAAGCGGGCGGATCCCTGCTCTCGCAGATAGGGGTACAGGGCAATGGCGAGCAACTGGCCCCAACGCCCCCAGGCGGGCACCAGCAGCAAGAGGGGCCAAGCTCGAACGCTGCTCAGGGCAGCAAATTTCAGCAGCAGCAGCAGCACCAAGGCCAGTACCCCATAGGCCCCGGTGTGGCTATCGCTCATCACCTGCAGACGGCGACGGGATCCCTGCAAGTCAGATTTTTGCCCATCCTCAGTTGACCGTTCCGGATCCCCTTTGTAAGGATTCTTGTGGACATTGATCGCCAAGCCATCGGCAGTATCGGCCACCCCGTCCAGGTGCAGCCCACCGGTCAAGAGAACCCACAGGGCCAAGAGCAAAGCGGCCCGCACCGGATTGGGGAAAATCTGCAGCAGGATCCCAGCCAAGGAGAGGATCCCGCCCAGCAACACACCTACCCCTGGCAGCCAGGCGGCAATGCCCTCAAACGGCAAGTCTCCGACCCACCCCAGAGGCAGGGCCGTGTAGAAAGTCAAGGCTGCCCAGAAGCGCCGCAATCGCTCAGTCCTTGAGTCTGTGTAAAGGGATCCGCCAATCCAGCCCTCTGGGAGAGAAAATAGGAATCCTTGCGAACGGTGCGCCCCACCACAATGGTGAGCTTGGCAATGGTGAGCTTGGCCACCAAAGCTCCGATGGCGCCCACCGCGGCCAACACCAGAAAGAGGGCTGCTTTTTCAGAAAGACTGGGATCCGCGGAGTCTGGTTCGAGTTCATGCTGAAGATCCTCCATCGCGCGGGTTGGCAGTTCCAACTCAGTCTGCCTTAGGGGGCCGGGAACTCTCTTGGATCCCTTGCCCCGGCTCTCCCTGAGAGCTAGAAGGAATGGGCCCCAGAGTCACCGGATGTATTCCTTCAACACGCTGTTGCGGTTGGGGTGGCGCAGCTTGCGCAGAGCCTTAGCCTCGATCTGCCGGATTCGCTCACGGGTGACATTAAAGATCTGGCCGATTTCCTCCAGAGTTTTCATGCGGCCATCATCCAAGCCGTAGCGCAACTTCAACACATCCCGTTCGCGGGCGGTGAGGGTTTCCAAAACGCTTTCCAGATCTTCTCTGAGCAAGACTTTGGCCACCCGATCCTCCGGCGTCTCCCCATCCGACTCGATAAAGTCTCCCAGCCGAGAATCCTCTTCCTTGCCGATGGGGGTTTCCAAAGAGATGGGAAGCTGGGCCGACTTGGCGATAAAGCGCAACTTCTCGATGGTGATCTCCATGCGGGTGGCGATCTCCTCTTCGGTGGGCTTGCGGCCCAATTCCTGGGAAAGCAACTTGGTCACCTTTTTGATGCGGGAGATCGTCTCGTAGAGGTGGACGGGCAGGCGAATGGTGCGGGATTGGTCGGCAATGGCACGGGTGATGGCCTGTCGAATCCACCAGGTGGCGTAGGTGGAGAACTTGTAGCCCTTCTCGTGGTCGAATTTCTCGGCTGCCCGAATCAGGCCCAGGGATCCCTCCTGAATCAAATCCTGAAAAGACAGGCCCCGGTTCATGTACTTTTTGGCGATGGACACCACCAAACGCAGATTAGACTGCACCATCTTTTCTTTGGCCCGCCGCCCCCGATGCAACCGCCGCCGAAATTCCGGCAAGGACATCTTGACCTCCTCTGCCCAGAGGGTGTCCGGCACCTCTTCTGGGTCTGACCAGAGGCCCATACGCCGAAAAACGGCCTCGCGAGCGCGCTCTAGCTCCAGCAGATCGGCAATTTTTCGGGCCAGCTCGATTTCTTCATCGGCCCGCAGCAGCCGGATACGCCCAATTTCTTGCAAATAGACCCGGATAGAGTCATCGGTGTAGGGCTTTTTCTTACTGGCCGCCTTGCGCTTTGAGCGACCTTTGGCACCGGCGGCGGCAGTCTCTCCATCCTCCTCTGCTGCCTCTTCGTCGTCGTCATCCTCATCAAAAGCATCAGTGTCACCGGTATCCAGTTCGCTCTCGAGGGTATCTGTCTCCGTGTCCAACTCCAGGGCGCCAGAAGGTGGATTTTCCAGATCCGGTTCGAGAAGAGCTGTTTTACCCGATTTCACCAATTCCTTTGCTTGAGCCATGCTGAGTTCCTCGTGATCCTAATCACAGACAACTAAAGGTGACTAAGGGAGCTTAGACGCCAAAGGGAGAGGAGCAAGTTGCAGCTCTGCTGCATCCCACAACGCCAGAGTGAGGGAGCCGATATCCGCAAGCCAAAGCCTGACTTGCCCTAGGCCAGCCTGCCCGCTTCTGAATAACCGATTGCTCGGGTCAATCTGGAAGCAGATATCGCTCATGGAGCTCAACTGAACTGGCGCAAGACTCGTCTTGATGGACGGGGCCTCTCGAGGTGGCGAAAGGTGGATCTTTCTCTTCGTCGATCCTGCGACGGAGTGCGAGGCACTTTACCAAGGGGACGGAACATTCAGCACCTCAACCACTCCAACCTGCGAGGAGAAGATCGCTCTACAGCAGGCGGCAAGTGACCCTGGGAGGAACACTTGCGAGCAACTGTAGCCGTTCACACCAAAACGTCTTCCCTAAATTAGCCCGACCTGGGGGAAACAGCAACGGGGCAGGCAAAGAAAATGTTAAATTCACCTCAACAATGGCCAAGATGGGATCCCTGGCCCCTCGGCCTAGTCCGAGCAAATGGCTCGATGCTAACTTAAATCAGACTCTAGGTCGATGACACCCTGCCTGACTTTGACTTCTATGACCCATCCCTTCCTGCAGCATCTCCAGGAACGTGTGATTGTCTTTGATGGGGCGATGGGATCCTCCCTCCAGGCCCAGAACCTGACCGCAGCGGATTTTGGTGGGCCGGAGCTGGAGGGTTGCAACGAGATGCTGGTGCTGACCAAGCCCGAGGCGGTGAAGCGGGTACACCGCGGCTTTCTGGAAGTGGGGGCCGACGTTGTTGAGACCAATACCTTTGGGGCCACCTCCATCGTTTTGGCCGAGTACGGGATCCCGGAAAAAGCCTACGAGCTGAACGTGGCGGCGGCGCGACTGGCCAAGCGGGTAGCAGCCGAGTTTGCGACGCCGGAAAAGCCCCGTTTTGTGGCCGGCTCCATTGGCCCCACCACCAAGCTGCCCACCCTGGGGCACATCAGCTTTGATGAGATGCGGGCTGCCTACGAGGAGCAGGTGCAGGGGCTAGTTGACGGCGGGGTGGATCTGCTCATCATCGAGACCTGCCAGGACATTTTGCAGACCAAGGCGGCCCTGGTGGCCGTGCAGCAGGAGTTTGCCCGACGCGGGATCCGCCTGCCGGTGGTGGTGTCCCTCACCTTTGAGGTGCAGGGGACAATGCTGGTGGGCACGGAGATCGGGGCGGCCCTGGCCATCCTGGAGCCCTATCCCATCGATGTGCTGGGCCTCAACTGTGCCACCGGCCCCGACAAAATGGTGGAGCACATCCGCTACCTCTCTCGGCATTCCCCCTTTCCCATCTCCTGCATTCCCAACGCCGGCCTGCCGGAAAACATCGGCGGCAAAGCCCACTACAAGCTCACCCCGGAGCAGTTGCGCTTCCACCTGGAGCATTTTGTGCGGGATCTGGGGGTAGCGGTGGTGGGAGGGTGTTGCGGCACCCGTCCCGAGCACATTGCCGCCTTGGTGGAAGCTGTGCAGGGGCTGCGGCCTAAACGCCGCTCCGTCGAGCGCATTCCCGCTGCTGCCTCGATCTACACGCCCCAGCCCTACCTGCAGGACAACTCGTTTTTAATCATCGGCGAGCGCCTCAACGCCAGCGGCTCCAAAAAGATGCGGGAGCTGCTCAACGCCGAAGACTGGGACGGCCTGGTGGCCCTAGCGCGGGAGCAGGTGCGGGAGGGAGCCCACATCCTGGACGTGAATGTGGACTACGTGGGCCGGGATGGCGTGCGGGATATGCGGGAGCTGGTCTCGCGGCTGGTTACCCAAATCCCAATTCCCCTGATGCTGGATTCTACCGATTGGCAAAAGATGGAAGCGGGCCTCAAGGTGGCGGGGGGCAAGTGCCTGCTCAACTCCACCAACTACGAAGACGGGGAAGAGCGCTTCTTCAAGGTGCTGGAGCTGGCCAAAACCTACGGCGCCGGGGTGGTCATCGGCACCATCGACGAAGAGGGCATGGCCCGCACTGCCGACAAGAAGTTCCAGATTGCCGAGCGCGCCTATCGCCAGGCGGTTGAGTACGGGATCCCGCCCTACGAGATTTTCTTTGACCCTTTGGCCTTGCCCATTTCCACCGGCATCGAGGAAGACCGGGCCAACGGGGCAGCCACCTTGGAGGCCATCCGCCGTATCCGCCAGGCTTTCCCGGAGACCCACATTCTCTTGGGCATTTCCAACATCTCCTTTGGGCTCTCGCCGGCAGCCCGCGTGGTGTTGAACTCGGTGTTTTTGCACGAGTGCCGCGAGGCCGGCCTGGATGCCGCCATCGTCAGCGCCGCCAAGATCCTGCCCCTGAACAAGATCCCCGCAGAGCAGCAGCAGGTGTGTCGGGATCTGATCTGGGATCGGCGGCAGTTTAACGCCGTTCGCGTTAGCGGGACGG
>NZ_JANSHQ010000121.1:0-6067 GCF_047461715.1 Synechococcus sp. R8-2
CTACCTCTACCTGGACGCGGCCTACTTCAAGGTGAACTGGGGCGGGCGGGTGGTGGACCTGGCCCTTCTGGTGGCGGTGGGGGTGAACGAAGAAGGCTACCGGGAAGTGCTGACGGTGGAGCCGGCGGGCGGGGAGAGGAAGGAGGCCTGGAGGAACCTGCTGAAGGGCCTGGTGGAGCGGGGGCTTCATGGGGTGAGGCTGGTCATTTCCGACGACCACCCTTCCATCCGTCAAGCGGTGATGGCGGAGCTTCCTGGGGCCAGCTGGCAGCGGTGCGTGGTGCACTTTATACTTTATGCGGAACGTTTTAGCTCATGTGCCGCAGTCGGAGCGGGGTGTGGTGGCCGAGGAGCTCCAGGAGGTGTTTGTGGCGCGGCGGCGGGGCACGGCGGAATCTCTGGCCCAGGAGTTCGTTGAGCGCTACCGGGACCGGTTTAAGCGGGCGGTGGAGGTGTTTGCCCAGGGTCTGGGGGAGGCCCTGACCTACCTGGACTTTCCCGGGGTCCACCAGCGGCACATCAAGAGCACGAATGTGCTGGAGCGGCTTATCCGTGAGGTGAAGCGGCGGACCAGGGTGGTTGGGGTCTTCCCCGGCGAGGGGAGCCTGGTGAATCTGGCCACGGTGGTGATGCTGAGGGCCACGGAGGACTGGGCTTTCCGGCGTTACCTGGACATGGGCCCGCTTTGGGCCGTGGAAGAGAAACCCACAAAAATCGCGACTTGACCATGCATGTGGGATCCCCTCAGCGGATGAGGAACGGCAAGTAAACAGGGATCTGATCATTTACAAACTGCTTGTAGGTCTGCACCTGCCGGTTGATGACGGCCCAGCACAGTACCCCATGTGGGAAAGATAGGCGATGGGGATGTTGCGCTCTAGGCAACTCTGGATCAGTTGGGTTGTGACTTGGGCATGGCCAAAGATCAAAATCTGATCCAAGTGGGGCAATTGAGCCTGTTGAAGAACAGCTCCAGCCCGTTTGACAACCAGGCGTTCCTGGTCGAGGCTGAGGTAGCAATCCTGTTGGGACACATAGAGTGTTCTACCCATGAGGCCACTCCCAGAAGCCTAAAATTGAAGCTGAGGTGGGAACAAAACGGGGTCTTCTTCAAGTTAAAAGTCAGGCCCAAAAATGCTGTAAGGGAAGATGCGAATGGCGAAAAAGCAGAGCAGGGTTTCTGGTGTGGGATCCGTTCGTGACGGTGCGCTCCTGATGAAAGATCTGCAAACCCTGAGACACTACGGCATCCTTGGGGATCTGGTGTATCGTTGGGGCTACTATCTCGGCTCTAGCACCATGACCGAAGTGGAGTTCAACGCCGCCCTCAGCGAGGGGATCCCAAAGCCCAAGAGGTCTTTCAGGCCCAAAAGCCGCGGTTCGGTTGACGCAGACGAGACAGAGCAAATCAGGGCACTGAAGGTCTCACTCTGGCAAACGAGCAAAGCTGACCCCTCGGTAGTAGTAGGCCAAAATTTGGCGGTAAGTCCAGCCTCGGCGGGCCAATTCTTGGGCGCCCCACTGGCTCATGCCAATGCCATGCCCAAACTTGGGATAGGGGCTGACATCCGGTAAGCTCATCAAATAAGGGATCCCACTCACCCCGACGGTTTGGCCGCCGCTGCTGGCGCTGTACATGGCATTGACAAACTGACCCCCATACACCATGACCACACCACGGGTGGCTTGTGTTGCTTCCAGGGCGGCTGCCGACCGCTGGGAAAGCCCTCGGTACACCTGGGAGCGAGTATCGCTAAACACATCAAACCAACCGCGGGAGTTGCGATGGTAAAGAACGTAGCTGCGGGCTGCCACCGCTTGCGCCTTCAGGGCTTCTGGGAAGAACCGGGATCCCATTTCTGCATCCACCACACTGGCCACATAGTCTTCTAGATCCACGTAGTTGATGGCCATCACCATGTTGTAGCCAGTCAAGAGCACCTTGCCGGAGTACCAGCGGCCATTCACTGCCACCAGGCCACCCTCCTGAGGTTCGATGAACAGCACCGGGTCAACCACCCCATGCAGACGCACCCCTTGAGGGCCGGGCTGAGCCAAAAACCCTTGCATAGGGGGCAGATCTGCCAGCACCTCTCCCCGACCGTTGATCAGTTGGGCAGGGAGAGAAACGCCTACCACCAGAGGGGCAGTGGTATCGGCCAATTGCACTCGCACTGTCACCCCCCAGACAGACTCCACCCATCCCCAGAAGGCACTGACCACCAGGGATCCCATCAGGGCCAGCCAATGCCGCGCTTCCATAGCCCGTGCCCAGAGTTGCTTTTTGTACACCAACTCCAACTTAGGATAGGGCGAGTTTCCAGAAATGGGCCGGTTGGTTGGCAGCAACTGCAGAGGGCTTGAGCCTCAGTTCTTGACGGGGTGTGGGGGATCTGAGTATGGAACTATCTATGAACGGGATCCCGTCTCCGGGGGAGCGGGCTGACCCGGTGGCTCCAGGAGGTCGGGTTGCGGCTGTCCTCCAGACAACCCGAAAGGCTGTCCGGCCCCAGGCCCAAGGCAAAGCGCAGCGAGTCCCCCGGTCGTCCATTGGAGAAGAAGAGAAAAGAACCTAAGGAAGCCAGGGAAAGAAGAGCCGCATAGCCAAACATGGCCCGATAGCCGGTTCCCGCCGCCAAGGTGCCCAAAAGGGGCCCCGCCAGGCCAATGCCCAAATCGAACCCACACATCACCAAGCTAAACAGGCGACCCCGCTCCACCGGCTCCGAGCGATCGGCCACGAGGGCAGAGATGAGAGGGATCAAAGTCCCAAAACCGCAACCCACCACGATCCCAGCAGCCAGAAAAGCGCCGGTGCTGTTGGCAACAATCAGGATCCCCATTGCCAAGGCATAGGTGGCCAAGCTGAGGGAGATAAATGGCCCCCGCCCATAGCGATCGGAAGCGCGACCGGTGAGCAGGCGCACTCCAAAGCTGGCAAAGGCCACTGCCGTATAAAAAAGACCTGGATTCAGGGGAGCTCCGGCTTCTTGGATTAACAAGGCCACAAAGGTGGTCTGGGTGCCGAAGGCCAACCCCACCAAAAACATTACCCAAGCGAGGGAGCGCACCTTCGGGCTGCCCAGAAAGCTCCAGAAGGCCCCATCCATCGGCAGGGATCCCCAATGCTCACGCCGCTGTTCTCGAACCAGTTGGGTACAAAGAAAGCCCACCAACCCCAGCAGAGCAGAGAAGAGAAACGAAGGGCCATAGCCGGCAAACTCCTGCAAAAAGCCGCCCAAAGCAGGGCCAATGGCTGCGCCGATCGGATTGACCAAACTCATGTAGCCCAGGATCTCACCCCGTTTTTCTTCTGGGGCAAAATCCACCACCAAAGTCACATAGGCCGTGGCAAAAGCGGCGATGCTAACCCCATGAAAGGCTCGCACCAGCGCTACCCATGGGATCCAATCGGAGAGCCAGTATCCTATGGGGGCCATCCCCACCACCCCCATGCCGATAAGCAGCACGATCTGCCGGCTGTGGCCATCCGCCAGGCGACCCAACGCAGGGCGAAAGGCCAGCAACCCAATCGAAAAGGCCCCCATTACCCAGCCCACTTGCTGGCTGGTGCCACCGGCATCTCTGATGTAGAGAGGCAACGTGGGCAGCAGCGAGGATAAACTGGCCCAAAAGAGCAGCCCAGCCACAAACAAAATGCCCAAGTTGCGCCGCTGTGCCGGCTGCAGCTGCCCGAATACCCTCACGCCAACTCCTTATGCAAAATGGAACTCAAAGCGTTCTCCCAGAACCGCGCCCTAGGATAAGCCCACCTTCGCCGGATCCCTCAGCCCGAAATATTTAGGTACTAACCTTTCTGATTGTAACCGTATGGTCTGGGGCTGGGAACCGGCCCTGCTCGCCTTTGCAGGCGCCTCCAGTCTGGGATAACAGCTAACCTCAAGTTACCTAGAGATGCGCTTTTTGGACTCCGACCCATGCCTGAACGATCGGATCCCCTCACTCGCAGCTTGATTGCCCTGATCCGGGGTTACCAGGTGGGTATTTCTCCTTGGCTGCCGCCTGCTTGTCGCTACTACCCCACCTGCTCCCAGTACACCTTGGAAGCGGTGCGGCGCTACGGTGCCCTACGTGGGGGTTGGCTGGGGCTCCGTCGCCTCTGTCGCTGTCATCCCTGGCACCCAGGGGGCTACGATCCAGTTCCCGATTTGCCGGGATCCGCGCCGACCCAGAAACCATTCCGCTAGCCGGACTCAGGAGACATTTAGGTCGATTGTGGGTAGCAGGCCACAACCTCGATTTCTACTCGGGCATTGAGGGGCAGGCGGGCCACCTGTACGCAAGAGCGAGCCGGAGCCGGATCGGTGGCAAAAAACTCTCGATAAACCTCGTTCATGGCCGCAAAATCCTCCATATCGGCCAGGAAAACCGTTGTCTTCACCACATTGGCGAGAGTGGTGCCCCCCGCTTCCAGCACTGCCTGCACGTTCAGCAATGCCTGCCGAGTTTGAGAAACAATGTCCTCCCCCACCAGTTTGCCGGTTTTGGGATCCAGGCCCACCTGTCCGGCGGTGAACAGAAACGGCCCCAGAGCAGTAACGCCCTGGCTGTAAGGGCCGACAGGAGCGGGGGCAGCCTCAGTTTGCACAGCACAAGGGCCTGGCCCGATTTGGCCCTGCTGGTGGCCGATCTCTGGCTTGGCCGGCTTCGTCTGCTCCATAGAGGTTTGCCCAACTCTGTCGCTACGCTACCACAGGTGGATTGCCGAAGAGCGGGGCTGAGAATGCCAAGATGAATTTCAAGATGAATTTGTTGATAGGGAGAGGGATCCATGCCTTTGATCAAGCTGCAAACGTCTGTGCAACCAGAAATCGCCGCAGTAGGGGAACTGCTCAAGGTGCTGTCTGCTGCTCTATCTGAACAGTTGGGCAAGTCGGAAGCCTACGTGATGACCGCCTTTGAGGGTGGGATCCCGATGACCTTTGCCGGCAGTGGGGATCCCTGTTGCTACGTGGAAATCAAGAGTATCGGGCAATTTTCCGCCCAACAAACCCGAGCCATGAGCGAGTTTTTTTGCGGCACCATCGAGGCCCGATTGGGGATCCCCAAGAAGAGGATTTACATTGAGTTCAGCGATGCCAAAGGCTATCTTTGGGGATGGAACGGCACGACTTTCGGGTAAAGATACTTCCCCCACTCCAAGAGCTGTCTACTCTGGCTTGCCCTAGCTCGCCTCACAAGAACTTTGTAGGAGTTTAGCCAATGGAAGAGCTACCTCAACTCAACACAAATCCCCAAAAGCAGCGGATTTTGCTTAAGCTTGCTACCGGCTTGGGCTTGGCCATTTTTATCTTTTGGGCAGCCCATCGATTGGGATTTTTTGGAGTTATTCAAGACTGGCTCGCCGAAGCTCTGGCTTGGATTGAAAGCTTGGGGTTGCTGGGGCCAATCCTCTTCATTGCCATTTACATTGTAGCGACGGTGCTGCTTCTACCGGCCTCGGTGCTGACCTTGGGGGCAGGGGCCGTGTTCGGGTTGCTGGCCGGAACTGTGTACGTGCTGATCGGGGCAACCATTGGAGCCAACTTGGCTTTTTTAATCGGGCGCTACTTGGCGCGGGAACAGGTGGTGAAATGGATTGAGGGAAACGCCAAGTTTGCGGCCATCGATCGAGCGTTGGGACGTGAGGGATGGAAAATAGTCGGCCTGATTCGGCTGTCGCCTGCGTTTCCCTTCAATGTGCTCAACTACGCCCTGGGGCTGACCCAAATTTCTTTTCTGGATAACTTGCTGGGCACCGCTGGAATCGTGCCGGGCACTTTTATGTATGTGTACATCGGCTCGTTGGCGGGATCCCTGGCCGACATGGAAGGCGCGGAGTTGGATCCTCAGGCTCAAACCGCCCAATGGGTCGTTCGCCTCGTGGGGCTCATCGCCACCATAGCCGCTACCGTCTACGTCACTCGCATTGCCCGCAAAGCCCTACAAGAAGCGGTGGAGCCTGCCTAGGGAATTGCATTTTAAACAAGAATGAAATCTGTTGCATTGCTTCCCAACTCCTCTCTCTCTGGGAGAAGGACTGGAGGTGGTCGCGGAAGCGGCGCGG
>NZ_JANSHQ010000122.1:0-5217 GCF_047461715.1 Synechococcus sp. R8-2
ATCCATCAGTCTTCCTCTCTTGCCTTGGATGCATCGGGGATCCCACGCCCGCGGAATTAGCCATCCTGGGTCTGGCAGGGATCCCTTTTCCAGGGCTAGCTGAGGTTCTTTCTAATGAGAGCAGTTCTAACTAATAGGAGCCTGGTTCCTTCCCAAGCGTGTCGATGTACGGGTAGAACAAGTTCGGGAGCCAGAAGCGGTTTAACCTTGAAAACGGCGACGCATAGCCCTTCACGTCGGCAGGACAGGCTTTTTAATAATTCTTTTAATTAACCTCAAGAGTTGCTTCAAAGAATATCCCCTCCGGAGCACCCAAAAGCCCGTGCCAGCCCGGGGATCTTTTGTATCGAGAGACACACAAACTCCCCCAACAATTCCATAGGATGACCGTAGAATGGCAGAGACAGCGTGAATTCATAGCTGTTTTTTTCGGCTTGCCCTCCCCGTTGCCCGAGCGTCTACCGGGTGTTCCTAGCCTATGGTTGAAAGGGGGACTGCTGGGCCAGACCAGGCTGGCAGCGTTTATGATGCGCTGACGCGGGCCGATCTGTGGAATCCCCAGGTCATGTACCGTGGGCGCCCGGTACAGGCTCGGGGACGGGCTGTGCTGCGCACCATGTTCGAGAGCGTCAGCGATGGGTTGTTTGTCCTCGAGTACCTGCCCCCGGAGCCAGAAAGAGGCTCACCTCAGCCGCGCTGTCGGTTTTTGGTGGGTAACCCGGCTTTTTGCAGGATGTTTTTTCTCTCCTCTCGACCTATCGAGGGAGAAGAGCTCCAGAGTTGTCTACCGCCTTCTCTGGCTGCGCAGATTCAACTGCACACCGAACACTGCCTCAGCCATGGCCGGCAAGTGAGCTTCGAGCTGAGCTTAACGGCCTCTGCCGCTCCCGACCCAGAGTCGACCCATGTTCTAATCGTTACCCTTTCTCCAGTAGTTGAGGAGAACAAGCCAATCAGCCGAATTGTCGGCTCCTGTCAGGACATCACAGCACGCAAGCAAGTGGAGTGGCAGCTACAGCGCAGCCAAAAGCAACTGTTGGAGCACAACCGGGCTCTGATGGAGCTCACCCGGCACAAAGCCCTCAGCCAAGGAGACTTACAAGCTGCTCTGCAACAGATTTGTACTACAGCCGCCCATACCCTGGGGGTGGCACGGGTGGGGGTCTGGCTCTACACGTCGGAGCGCTCCAGCATTCGCTGCATCAATCAATTCGAGATCACCCCAGACAATCCCGAGGGATCCCATACTCAAGGGGCGGAGATCTGGGCCAAAGACTATCCCCGTTATTTTCAAGCCCTGGAGCAAGAGCGCACCATTGCTGCCGACCAAGTGGTGGCGGATCCCCGCACCGCCGAGTTCGGCAATTCCTACCTGACAGCAATGGGAGTGGTCTCGATGCTGGATGCCCCCATTCGACTGGAAGGACGGATGGTGGGTGTTCTCTGCCACGAGCACATTGGCTCCCCTCGCCACTGGACCTTAGAAGAGCAAAACTTCGCCGGATCCCTGGCGGATTTGGTGTCTCTGGCCCTCGAGATCTCGGAGCGCCGGCAAGTGGAAGAGGAGCTGCGCCAGGCTGAGGAGCGCTATCGCAATTTTTTCGAGAATGCGGTAGAGGGCATTTTTTTCACCGATGCGGCAGGTCGGTATCTCTCCGCCAACCCGATGCTGGCCCAGATCTGCGGCTACAGCTCCCCCGAAGAATTGATGCGCGAAGCGAAAGAGGCGGGCAAGCGGCAGCTCTATGTGGATCCCAGCCAGTGGGAGGAATTTGTGCGGCTATTGCAGGAGCAGGGATCCGTGCGCGGCTTTGAGTATCGGCTGCGGCGGCGGGATGGCTCGATCATCTGGGTCCGAGAAAAGGCCCGTTTGGTTAAAGATAAAGCCGGAAATATCCTCGGCTATGAAGGCATCTGCGAAGACATCACCGCCCAAAAGCAGAGCTTAGCCTACATGGAGTTTCGCGCTCATCATGATGCCCTGACAGGTTTGGTGAACCGCGAATCCTTTCGGGAGCGGCTGCAGCAGACCCTGCAGCAATACTACAGTGAATCTCTGGCCCTCTTCTTTGTGGATTTGGATCACTTCAAAGACATCAACGATACCTTCGGCCACGGTGTCGGCGATGCCCTGTTGCAGGGGGTAGCTGAACGGTTAACCAAGTGCGTTCGCCCTGGAGATATCGTCGCCCGCTGGGGAGGGGATGAGTTCACCCTGCTGCTGCCCCGAATTGGCAGCCCCACAGTGGCAGCGCGTCTGGCTCAGCGGATTGTCGATGCCTTTCAAACTCCCTTCTCCTGCGAGGGCCATTCCCTTTCCGTGACCTGCAGCATTGGCGTCGCCCTCTACCCCCAAGACGGCGTAGAAGTGTCCACCCTTTTGCACCATGCCGACTTGGCCCTCTACCAGGTCAAGGAAAATGGCCGCAGCGGCTTTCAGCTCTACCGGCCAGTTTCAGGGATCCCGGCAGCAGTCCGCAACACTATCCTGTAAGCTGGTTGGGTCAGAGGCCCTTCTGGTTTGTGATTTGTGCATCCGGGTCGTAGCTATCGCCGTCTCATTCCCTTCATTCGGCCCCATCTGTGGATGTTGTTGCTGGGGCTAACCTGTACCCTTGGCTTTGTGCTAACCATGCCCGCCCTCGCCTACTTGATCGAGTGGGTGGCCCGCTCCATTGGTGCCGGGGATCTGGGGCAATTGCGGATGCTGGCCTTGATTGGGGTGGTGTTTTTCTTGGTGCGCGGCGCTTTTCAGTATGGCCAAGACACCCTGATGGCGAGGGCCTCCTTGCAAATGGTTTTGGAATTGCGCCAACAGATTTATGCCCACCTGCAGGCACTGGATGTGGACTATTTTTCCGGCAGCCGCACTGGCGATCTGGTCTATCGCCTCACGGGGGATCTGGATCGGGTGGGAGAGGTGGTGCAGCGGTTTTTCCATCGCTTCATCCCCAGCGTGCTCACCATCTTGGCGGTGGTGGCCTACCTGTTCTATCTCAACGGCATTCTCACCTTGACCACCTTGCTGATAGCCCCCCTGATGGGAGCCTTGATCAGTTGGTTTGGGGATCGCCTTTTGTTTCGCTCCCGCCTCAACCAAGAGAAGATGTCGGATTTGGCCGCCCTCTTGACAGAGGTGTTTGCCGGGATCAGCCTCACTCGCGCCTTTGCGGCTGAGGACTACGAAATTCGCCGCTTCAGTGCCATTGCCGAAAGCAACCGCCTGGCCCGGTTTCAGACCGAACAGGTGAAAGCCATTCAAGACCCGGTGGTGGGTTTTCTGTACGCCATGAGCGTGCTGGGGGTGTTTTGGGTGGGCGGCTGGCAAATTAGCCAGGGCAACCTGACCGGCAGCCAGTTTCTCGGCTTTATCGCCGGTGTTGCGATGTTGATCGACCCTATTGTTCATATCACCAACAACTACAGCGAGCTGAAACAGGGTGAGGCTTCGGTGGAGCGGATTTTCGAGCTGCTAAACACCCGCTCCCAAATCCGGGAGCTGCCCGGGGCCCGCCCCATGCCTCCCATTCAGGGTTGGGTGGAGTTCGACCAAGTTTCCTTTGCCTACAAACCGGATCAGCCGGTGCTCAAACAGATCAGCTTTCAGGTGTCTCCCGGCGAGATTGTGGCCCTGGTGGGATCCTCCGGCGCCGGCAAATCCACCCTGGTGAGCCTGATTCCCCGCTTTTACGATCCCCAGCAGGGCTGCATCCGCATCGACGGCATCGACATCCGCACCGTCACCCTCAAGAGCCTGCGCCGGCAGATCGGCATTGTGCCGCAGGAGATCACCCTGTTTTCGGGAACCATTGCCGGCAACATCGCCTACGGACAAGAGCATTTTGACCTGGAAGCGGTGCGCCAGGCGGCCCAGGTGGCCAACATCGACACCTTTATCGAGAGCTTGCCCGATGGCTACGCCACCCGCGTGGGAGAACGGGGGGTCACCCTCTCCGGTGGACAACGGCAACGGCTGGCCATTGCCCGCGCCGTGCTCCTCAACCCCAAGATCTTGATCCTGGACGAGGCTACCTCTGCTTTGGACAACGAGTCGGAAGCGTTGGTGCAGGAAGCGCTGCAACGGCTGATGCAACGCTGTACCGTTTTTGTGATTGCCCACCGCCTCTCGACGGTACGCACTGCCCACCGCATTTTCGTCTTGGAGCAGGGGCAATTGCTGGAGCAGGGAAATCACCGAGAATTGCTGGGCAAAGGGGGTCGCTACGCCCAGTTTCACCTGCGCCAGTTTCATTGAACCCTTGGCCTCTGGATCTCCTGGATCTCCCATGCCTGCCAGAAGGGCCGGTAAAACTCCGGATCCGAAGGTGCTCCCCCCGGGATCCCGCAGATGGCCGCCGCAAATTGCACGGCTCGTTGCACCAGAACTGCCTCCGGCCATCCCCGCAACAGCCCCAGGATGGCCACGGCGCTAAATGCATCTCCCGCCCCCACTGTATCCACCAGCTGAGGCGCGGGCACTGGGTCGGCCCGATAGACCTGAGCAGGGGTGATCAGCAGTGCGCCTGCCGCTCCCAAGGTCAGAAATAGACCTTTCAGGTTCAGATGAGCCTGGAGGATCTGTCCTTGCTCCAGCAGGTCTCCGGCAGGGATCCCTTCCAGTTGGGCCACTTGCTCCAGCTCTGCCTGGTTCAGCTTCAGCCAAGTGCAGGTGCGTAGCATCTCCCGGATGGCGTCTGGATGCCACCAGGGATCCCGCAGGTTGAGATCCAGAAACACGGGACAGCCCAAAGCGGGGATCCCCTCTTGAAAGTGGCGATGGGCTGCCTCCCGGCGGGCTGCCAAGCTGCCCCGGTAGAGCAGGCTGGGCTGGAGAGCTTGCAGAGCCCCGATATCCAACTGGATGTAGTCGTAGGCTTGGTCGGGCAAGATGGCGAAGGTGGGGATCCCTTGCTCATCCAGGGTTACTTGAACCTTGCCGGTGGGGTGAACAGAATCCTGCTGCAGACCCTCCAGGCGCAGCCCCTGCCGTCGCAAGGCCCCCAGCAGCTCTCTGGCGGCCTCGTCTTGGCCAACACGACTGAGCAAGAGGGGATCGGATCCCAGCCCCTTGAGGTTCCAAGCCACATTCAAAGCTGCTCCGCCCAGCACAATCTCTGTGGGGAAGCAGTCGAAAAGCACCTCCCCCAAGATGAGCGGCAAACCCAGGGGCACATGAGAGGGATCCATCTTGAGCACTCAGCTAGAAATCGCAGGAGC
>NZ_JANSHQ010000123.1:0-12840 GCF_047461715.1 Synechococcus sp. R8-2
TTCCACAGGTTTTCCACAGGCTGTCGAAGAAAGCCTGGGATATTGCTCTGGGCTTGTCGGCCTTGCCTGGCCACCTGTAAGCTGACACGGGATTTTTGGCAAGACCCCAGAGGAGCGGGAAAGTGCTCTGCGCACCAGAAGCGGCAAAGGAGGTCAGGATGAGGATGGGACAGCGCCTGACCCAAAATTGGGCTGCTGCAGGAGCGAGTCGCAATAGGGATGCGGTCTAGAGTCCGTACCCGCGAAGGGCCAGGCGTAGGTCAACGGGATCCGTTTTGGTGATGGCGGGAGCGCAGCACGATCACGTCAGAAAGCTGGCGCAGTTGACTTTGAACCTGGGTGAGCTGTTTCTTATCACGTACATCGATACAGAGATCGATCAGGGCGGTGCGGTTGGCAAAAGTTTGTACCTTAGCATTGCGAACATTAATGCCTTGATCCGATAGGCGGGAAAGGATGTCCCGCAGCACCCCGACGCGGTCGATAACCTCCAGATGCAGTTCTACCGGGTAGATCTGGGTGCTCTGCCGCAGTTGCTCTTCGTTCCAGCGTACTGGCACCAGGCGTTCCCCCGAAACCTGAGCCACCCGTGGACAGTCCTGATGGTGGATACTAATACCCTTAAAGCGGGTGACTACGCCCAAAATCGGATCCCCCGGCAGCGGATTACAACACTTGGCCAACTGGTGTTTCAGACCCTCCACCCCCAGAATGGGAGATTGGGATTTGATAGAACTGGGAGCCGCAGAAGCCCGTGGCAACAACAGCTTGGATCCCTCAAGCGATTCCTCCTCTGTGGGAGCAGATACTGCCGGCCTGCTGACCTCCTGCAGCCGATGGATCACCAGCGTGGGGGTTGTCTCACCATAACCCAGAGCGGCTAACAAATCCTCTACACTGGCGTAGTTGAGCTTTTCGGCTACCTTCTGCATCCGCTCTGATTTGAGCAGGGCATCAAAGCCCGTTTTGCCCAGCTCCCGCTCCAGCAAATGCCGGCCCCGCGCGATGTTTTGCTCGCGATTGGAGCGCTTAAACCATTGGCGAATGCGATTGCGGGCAGAGCTGGTGGCAACGAAATTGATCCAGTCCAGGCTGGGATGGGCATTTTTGTGCGTGATGATCTGCACAATGTCGCCGTTGCGCAGGCGGGTATCCAGGGGCACGATCTTGTTGTTTACCCGCGCTCCTGCACAGTGATCCCCAATTTCGGAGTGGATGCGATAGGCGAAGTCCACCGGACAGGATCCCTGGGGCAGAGCCAGCAAGTCCCCCTTGGGCGTAAAGACGTAAACCTCGCTCTCAAACAGGTTCTCGCGAAGGGTGTCCAGATACTCCTTGTCATCTTTGAGGTCGTTTTGCCACTCCAACAGCTGTCGCAGCCAGGTGAAGCGCTCCTCGTCGGGCTTGACAGTGGTGCTGCCGGCCTCCTTGTACTTCCAGTGGGCGGCGATCCCGTACTCAGCCACGCGGTGCATCTCTTCGGTACGAATCTGCACCTCCACCGGTCGTCCCTGCAGGCCGATCACTGCCGTGTGCAAAGATTGGTAGCGATTGGCCTTGGGCAAGCCAATGTAGTCTTTGAAACGCCCGGGGATGGGGCGAAAGCAGTTGTGAACGACTGCCAGCACCCGATAGCACTCGCTGTTGGTATGCACGATCACCCGCACTGCCGAGAGATCGTAAATCTCGTGAAATTCTTTGTGCTGCTGCTGCATCTTGCGATAGATGCTGTACAAATGTTTGGGCCGTCCGCTGATCTCAAAGCGTTCCAGTCCCGCTTGAAGAAGGTTCTGCCGCAGCTCTTCGATAAAAGCTTGGATCTCGGCCTCTCGCTCGGCGCGCTTGGCGTTGACCAATTCCTGAATCTTCCGGTAAGCCTCGTAGTCCAGATACTTAAAAGCCAAGTCTTCCAGTTCCCATTTGAAATGCCAGATCCCCAGCCGGTTGGCCAAAGGGGCGAAAATTTCCATGGTTTCGGCTGCAATTTGCCGTTGCTTACTGGGGGAGAGATACTGCAGCGTGCGCATGTTGTGTAAGCGATCCGCCAGCTTGACCACGATGACTCGAATATCTTTGGCCATGGCCACAAACATGCGGCGGAAATTTTCCGCTTGCTGCTCGGTTTTGCTGGAGAAATTGAACTTAGAGAGTTTGGTAACTCCTTCTACCAGTAGGCGAACTTCAGAGCCGAATTCAGCTTCCAGGGCTTCTGGGGTAACTTCTGTATCCTCAATAACATCGTGCAAAAGGCCAGCTGCCACCGTCACCGCATCTCCCCCCAGCTCCCGCAGGAGAGTAGCCACGGCTACCGGATGGGCAATGTAGGGATCCCCCGATTTGCGTTTTTGGCCCTGATGCAAACAGTAAGAAAACTCAAAGGCACGGCGCAGCAGATCGGCTTCTTCAGCCGTGTAGGGCCGCAACCCATCGCCGGGATCCTCGGCACCGGAAAGCAGAGCACGCAGCCACCCTGGCACCTCAAAACCGAGGCTATTCAAGTCGAGACCTCTATCTGAGGTGGCAATGACAGCCGTCTGACCCATGCGAACCCGGCGAAAAGGGATGTTTAATTACTGACTATAGTTCATCCAGCTTAGCCGCCGACAGATTAGAGGAGGAAAAAACGGCTGGAATAAAAAGAGGCATTGGCTGTCTGCCAACGCCGACCGCTTGCCATCCTCGGCAGATCGAGGCTTAGTCTTCGCCCCACTCCTCGCAGTCGCCGATTAAATCGCAGAGGGGATCCGAGGGGCAGTAGTCTTGCAGCTCCAGCTCTTGGGCAATCGCCTGCCACTCCCGCTGCGGGAAAAAGGGTTGCAGGTGGGCAATGGCTTCGGAGCGGCGCAAGACCCCCTGCCGGACAAGGCGACGAGCTTCCTCCTGGATGGCCTCAACCGCATAGTGGGTGGCTTGTAAAGTGGGCATAGCTTAACCTACACGTGGAATGGATGGGACGCACCGAAGGGTCAGGGAAAATCTTGCCTCGCTACCCCCATCATAGAACTGGGTCTCGTTTCGTAGCAAGAGATACAAGTTTGTATTGCAGGCAACCTTAAGGCCCGCTTAAAAGCCCAAGCCATCGGCTCCTGCGGTCACTATGCCTTTTTCTGGGTTCAGAGTGACGATAGATCCATCCCGGATTAAGCGGGTAGCATCCTTGACCCCCACCAGCACCGGCACCCCCAGCCGCAGGCCAATGACTGCTGCATGAGAGGAGGCTCCCTCTTCTTCGGTAATCACGCCGGCTGCCTGTTTGATGGCCTCCACATAGTTGGCGTCGGTGGATTGCGCAACCAAAATGTCCCCGGCGGTGATTTTGCCGGCATCGAGGCTGGATCTCAGGATGCGGGCCGGGCCGCTGACAATGCCCTTGCCAAACCCTTTGCCTTGAGCCACCACCGCTTTCACCACATCCACCTTGATCAGATCGGTGGATCCCGCAACGCCTGGCAGGGTTCCTGCACTGAGCACCACCAAGTCGCCATCCTTGAGCAAGCCATCTTCCTGAGCCAAGCTGATGGCCGCTTGAAAGGTCTGGCGGGTGGTGGCCAAATCCATAACCAACAGCGGATGTACCCCCCAAACCAACTGCAGCCGCCGTGCCACTTCCACATGGGGGGTTACGGCTAGGATGGGAGTGCGGGGGCGAAACTTAGAGACATTGCGAGCAGTAGCCCCTGTTTTGGTCAGGGTCATCACGGCTACAGCATCCAACTCTTGGGCGATCTCCCCCACGGCGCGGCTGATCGAGTCGGTGATCAGGGTTTTGGGCCGCATCCCGGCAGGACTGTTGCCGTTGTTTTGGCTCAGCTCCTGCATGGCAAAGGCGCGAAGGCGTTGTCGTCGGTCGGCGGAGGTCAGGTCAAAGTAATCGCGCTCGGTGCGCACGGCAATGCGGGCCATGGTGGCAACGGCCTCGACGGGGTATTTGCCCACAGCCGTCTCGTTGGAGAGCATGACGGCATCGGTGCCATCCAAAATGGCGTTGGCCACATCGGAGATTTCGGCACGGGTAGGCCGGGGGCTGTGCACCATGCTGTCCAGCATTTGGGTGGCCGTAATTACCGGGATCCCCAGGGAGTTGGCCAGGGCGATCACCCGCTTCTGCAGGATCGGCACCTCTTCCGCAGGCAGCTCTACCCCCAGATCTCCCCGCGCCACCATCACACCGTCGCTGAGGGCCAAAATCTGGGGCAGCTGTTCAATGGCCTCGTGTTTCTCGATCTTGACGATGATGGGTACCCGCTTGTCGGCTGAGCCCGAAGAAGGCCGTTTGGCAGAGGCAATGAGCTCCCGCAGCTCCAGCACATCAGAGGGATCCCGCACAAAGCTGAGGGCCACCCAATCCACCCCTTGGTTGAGGCCGAAGTAGAGATCTTCTTTATCCTTTGGGGTCACGGCGCGGATGCTCAGGCGCACACCGGGGAAATTGACCCCCTTGTTGTTGGAGAGGGTACCCCCGACAATGGTGCGGCAGAAGAGTTCGCCCGCTTCCGGATCCACGGCTTCCACCCGCATCTCCACTCGACCATCGTCGATGAGGATCGTCGCTCCTTCGGGCACTTCTTGGGCCAGCTTGTCGTAGGTGACCCAACTGCGCTCTTGGGATCCCAAGACGGGCTTACTGGTCAACACAAAGGGATCCCCTGCCTTGAGGGTGATCGAGCCTTCGGCGAACTTGCCCAAGCGGATTTTGGGCCCCTGCAGGTCTTGCAAGATGGCGACCTGGATGCCCAGATCCATCGCGGTTTGGCGGATCAGGCGAATGCTGCGGCGGTGTAGCTCGTGATCCCCATGGGAGAAGTTCAGGCGAAGGGTGGTTGCCCCTTGCAGGATCATCTCCCTGAGAATGGCTGGATTTGAGCTGGCAGGGCCGATGGTGGCAACAATTTTGGTGCGTCGAAAAGAATCCCTCAAATGCATGTCCACTGTTCCCAAGGGAGAGCAGCCCAGATCCTTCCCCCACATAGGGATCTCTCTGATTACGATAACCCGTTATGTCTTTTTTGAGGCACCGCTTTTTTAAAATCCCCAGCGAGAGAGGATGGGAAAATAGGCAAAGCAGAGTGTAGAGATCCATCTGGAGTCGAGCGATGCCGGTTGCCCCCGAATACGCCTTCCCCTTCGAGCACCATCAGAAGTTCTCTCTGGATAACCCCACCATCTCCAGCCCAGGGGTTTCCAAGCGGGAATACATAGCCAGCAGAGTACTGCAGGGTATCGTGAGCAATCCCCAGACTCCCGTCGGCGATTTGTCTCCTGAGCAACGACAGGCTTTGGTCTATACGGCGGTGTTGTTGGCAGATGATTTGTTGGCGGCCCTCGGCGCTCAGTAGAGAGGTTCTTGAGATTGCAGCGCACCCTCTTGGGGTGAGGTTTAGGCCGAGGTTGACCGTTCGCGGCGGGGGGCCGTAGGCTCTGCTACTACCTACGCCGCAGCCGTTGAGTCAACTCTTCCCCCAAGCGCATCCATTCTGCCATCCCTTCGGGATTCACCTGTCGGTCATCCTGCCAGAGAATGAGGTGGGCGCCGGCCCCTTCGGCACAATAGTTGGGATATTGCTCCAAAAAACTGAGGACGCCGGGATGAAAACGTAGCCGAACTTGAGCTTCATCCTGTCCTCGCAAGAGATAGCTCCGAGAAAACTTAGGGTGGCTCTCGAAGTTGATATCTTGCATGCCAAAGGCTTTGGCGATGCCGTGGAAAAAGGCATTTTCGGGGTGCAGCCGAAAACGCGGCAGATGAAGATCCTCGTGATAGGCGTAGAAGACGGACTGGCGATAAGTGCTGGAACTCTTGCCCCTGCCGCGGGTGTATTGGTAATCAAAAACGGTAATCTCAGTGCCATCGATCAGCCGCTTGGACATCGAATTATAGAAACGCCGCCCATGGCCTCGTTCAAACAGTCCAAAGCCTGCTTGCAACAAGCGAGATCGAATCTCTTCAGGCAACTGGGCAGAAAAGCGCATTCCTAGCTGTGCAGCTACCCGCTCCAGAGCTTCTCGACGTTTCTTTTCGTGGTAAAGGGCTAGAGCCAAGATCCCGGCAGCCAGAGCTAAAAACAAGATAAAAATAAGCAACCCCATACCGTCTCCCTCGGCTTAGCCACTGCAGTGCCCATCCCCACAATACCTGAGCAGATTTCCAAAAGGATCCCTGCCTTCGACCATTCAGCCGAGCGGTCTCCTCTTGTCTTTTGTAGAGAAGTGACCCAATACAGCTGAGTGTGTCAAAGTTTGACGAAATTGTAGGGAGCGGTGAAGTTGTTGTAGCGAATGCGCAGCCGCCCCTGGAAGGTCTGGTCTAGCTCCTCTACTTTTTGGGCAAAAACCGGCTCATCTTCCCAATTGATCAAAAACGAGCCGTTGTAGGCCATGTTTTCGGTGAGCAGATCTCCTTCTACGCGGTCGCTGGCCAAGGGGCTGAGGGCTGCTGTAAAGGTCTGGGCAATGCGCTGACGTCGCTGCTCTAAGAGCTGCTCCAGAGCCCGTCCGATCTCAACTACCGCGTCCAATCCCAAAGGAGCGCCGGCCATTTCGTCTCGCCGAGCTTTGAGGGCAGGGTTTTCCTCTAGCCCCAGCTTGAGCTCCTGCTCGGGATCCCAGAAGACTTTGACTCCCACCTCCCGCTTGCCCTCCAGGCGCTCCAGCAGAGCCAGCAGATCCGCCAAGCGGGGCTGCACCAAGTCCTGTTCCACCTGCTCCCAGCCGCTCACCACCAGGCCAAATTGCAGAGGCAGCAGAGCCCGGTGTCCCTCGTTCATCACTTTTTCCAGCACGGCCTCATGGGCGAGCAAGTTGGCCCGGCTGGCCAGGTAGCGCTCCTGTCGAGCCTGGGAGTACAAGAAGGCCAGGGATCCCAGCCCATGAACCTGCACCGGCTGCTTGTCCAGCCCCACCACACTCAGATGACGCGGGCCAGGGGCAGCGACGATCCCGTAGAGGTAGAGGGCGCTATGGGGATTTGCCGTTGGCATTGCTGCGGGCATCTCCGATCAGCCACGTGAGGTTGGACTCTTCGGTGTCGATGGCATTGCCATCCGAGGAAATGCAGTAGCGACCCATCACCATCTGGTGGCGTAGGGTCACGCCTGCCGCAATCTGGGTGTAGTTAAAAATCAAGCTGCCATCCAGCGTACACCCTTCATTCAACACACATCCGTAGCCAATTGCCGTGGGGCCGATGAGTTTGACCCCGTCCGCCAAATAGCTGCTGGCCCCGATGTAGACCGGTGGCTCGATGTGGATGCGATCCCAGTTGGCGCGGATGTTGATCCCCGTCCATACGCCGGGTTGAATCTGGATCCCAGGCACCTTGACTCCCTTGATCTCGCCGCGCAGCACTTTTTGCACCGCCAGCCAGTAGTCGTGGGTGCGGCCAATGTCCACCCACTGAAAGTCAGCCGTGATCCCATAAAAGGGGGCACCCGCTTTCACCAAGGCCGGGAAGAGATCGCTGCCGATGTCGTAGGGGCAGCCAGGGGGAATGTAGTCGAACACTTCCGGCTCGAAAACATAGATGCCGGTGTTGATGGTGTGGCCGAGGGCCTCTTCCCGCCTAGGCTTTTCTTGGAAAGCAGTGATGCGACCCGTCTCGTCGGTGACTACCACCCCATAGCTGGAGACCTGGCTGGGATCCACCTGCCGCAGGACCACAGTGGCCAGCGCTCCCTTGGATTTGTGGAAGTTGACGATCTGCGTGAGGTTCAGGTCGATCAGGGCATCCCCACAGAGCACCACAAAGGTACTGTCGAAAAATCCGGAGAAATCCTGGATCTTGCGCATACCGCCAGCGGAGCCCAGAGGTTCGGCCACCGGCTGGCCGTTCTCAAAATGGCCTTCGAAGGAAAAGCCGATGTGAACCCCCCATTGCTGCCCATCTCGAAAGTAGTCTTCGATTTGGTGGGCCAAGTGGCTGGTGTTGACCATGATCTGGTCGAAGCCGTGTTCCCGCAGCAGCTCCACCAAAAATTCCATGACAGGCTTGTGCAAAATGGGGATCATCGGCTTCGGCATCATGTAGGTGATGGGCCGTACCCGCGTGCCTTTGCCTGCTGCCAGGATCATGGCTTTCATGCCGTCGTCACTCCTCCGGGCTAACCGTGCTCTGACTTTATCATCCCAGGATCGGCATTCCAGAGAACCGGCGGGGCTTTCAAGAGGCTGGGGAATCGCTGCTGGGATTCCGATCCCCTACAATCAAGGGGGCTTGCTCTTCTGGGCATTTCGCCAAGGGTTTCCCCTGAGCCCCTCGTTTTGCCCCGTCTCTCCTGAGAGTTCCACCCGGCAGACGGGGATCCCAGCATTCTTACATTGATTGCTCCTGGCCCAAGATTCAGACGGATGTATCAGACAAATGTAGTAGATCCTGAAAAAGATGCTGGATGGCCGTCCCGACAGCCCACCCATCACGATTGCCCTGGCCAAGGGGGCCTTGCTGCCTGAGGCCATTCAATGCCTGCAGCAGGTGGGGATCGATTTCAGCCGTTTTTTGGATCCCGGCAATCGCCTGCTGCGGATTGAATCCCCCACCCGGCTGAACGGACAACGCTACGAAGCGCTGCTGGTGCGCACGCACGATGTGCCGGTGTACGTGGAGTACGGGCAGGCGCAATTGGGCATTGTCGGCTACGACGTCTTGCGGGAGCGCTATGCCGGCACCGAAGCGCGGGTGGCCCACCTGTTGGATCTCCAATTTGGCCACTGTCGCATGTCGGTGGCCCTTCCCCAAGATAGCCCCTACCACTCGGCAGCTCAGTTGCCTGCTCATGCCCGCGTGGCATCTAAGTTTGTCGGCTGCGCCCGGGAGTATTTTGACCGCCTGGATTTGCCGGTGGAGCTTATCTCTCTCTATGGTTCGGTGGAGTTGGCCCCCCTCACCGGCATGGCCGATGCCATCGTCGACTTGGTAGCCACAGGGCGCACCCTGAGGGAAAACGGCCTGATTGAGCGAGACTGCCTATTCGAGAGTACAGCTCGCCTGATTGCCCATCCCATCAGCTACCGTGTCAACCAACAGCCTATCCGCGAGTTGATCACCCAGATTCGGGAACGCTGGCTGGGATCCCTGTTGGTGGGTGGCTAATTTTGAGGCACTTCCTCTGAGGGGGATCACGATTGCGTACAATGGGGGCATTCGGGCTTATTTCCCCCAGCAGCGTTCAGATTCAAAAAAGGTTTTTCGAGGTTGATTATGCGGTACCGTCCACTGCTCGCCATCCTGTTGGCGCTTTGTTTGAGCGTCTTTGCTGTTCCGGCTAAGGCTGCCAAGGCGCCGCTGACCTATGACCAGATCCGCAACACCGGCAAGGCCGCCATTTGCCCTTCGGTCTCGGACAATGCCCGGGGCCGTATCGAAGTGCCTAGGGGGGGATCCCTGAAGCTGACGGATGTCTGCTTCCAGCCGGTGCAAATTGAGGTGGAAGAGGAAAAGCGGAACGGCGAGAAAGAGTTCATCAAGGCCAAAAACATCATGATCTCAGCGGCCACTCTGGGGCCGATTAAAGCCGAGGTGACTCCCAAAGACGGTGCGCTGGAGCTCAAAGTGGTGGATGGGATCACCTTTCAGCCGACCACCGGCCAAATGCCCCGCCGCGAGCTGGTGCCGTTTCTGTTTAGCGTGAAAGACTTGGTCGCCACTGCCCAGGGCTCCGCCATTGACCCTTCGACCGATTTTGAAGGGGAGTTCTTGGTGCCCGGCTATCACAGCAGCACCTTCCTCGACCCGCGCGGGCGGGGATCCAACACCGGCTACGACACTGCGGTAGGTCTACAGGCTGCCAAAGATGATTTTGCCACCAACCGCAAGGTGGACGAGGTTTCCCAGGGGAAAATGTCCCTGCGGATCGCTCGCGTGGATCCCAGCACTGGCGAAATGGCGGGATCCTTCGTTAGCATTCAGCCTTCCAGCACCGAGCAAGGGGCGATGGAACCCCACACTGTTCGCATTCAAGGCCTGTTTTACGCCCGCCTGGCGCAGGAGTCTTGAAGAGGCTTGAGGAAAGCCGAGAAGAGATCCAATTTCGGGCTTGAGATGGGCAGAGATCCCGGCGATCCCTGCCTATTTCTGTTGATACTATGTCTGTCTGGGTTTGCCCGTTGGGGAAGTGTGCAGCGATAAAGTCTGGGCCAGATGCCGCCACAGGTTCATTTGCAGATGGCCGATGCCACTAACCTGCCTTTTATGTTGACTCTGGACCCAAGGGGACTCTCAATCTGGACTCAAGGAAGCCCTTTGTGAGTTCCGCTTCAGCCAGTACCGCCACCAGTGCGGATCCGAGTTCTGCTGCGCTTGCTACCCTGAACGGAGCCACTTTGCCGCAAGATGAGGTTCAGGGCAACGAGGGAAGCGATGGCCAACTACGACTGGATCGTGATCGGTGGCGGGATTACCGGGGCAGCCCTAAGCTATGAACTGGCCCGCCAGGGGGGATCCGTTCTCCTCGTGGAGAAAGAAGCGGTGCTGAAGGGGGCAACCCGCTACAGCTACGGGGGCTTGGCCCATTGGGCGGGCAAAACGCCGCTGCTCAAAGCTCTGGGGGAAGAAGGGATCCAACGCTACCGCACCCTGTCAGAAGAGCTGGAGGCAGATATTCAATTTCGTGAGCTGGACCTGCTCATGCCCATTGCCCCCGGCTACGATGCAGAGGCCGTTGAGGCGGATCTGGCCGACTGTCGCATCCCACCCCGGCGGATTTCGGTGGCGGCAGCCTGCGAGCTGGAGCCGCTGCTGGATCCGGCCGCTCTGGAAGTAGTCCTCTGGGCTCGGCATGGCCACATCAACCCCTTGTTGACGGCGCTGGCCTTTCAAAAAGCCTTTCAACGATTGGGGGGATCCCTCTTGATCGCAACAGCAACGGCCCTGCGGCGGCAGGGAGCGCGCATCACGGGCGTAGAGTCCGGAGCCGACTGCTACGGAGCAGGCCAGGTGGTGGTGTGCGCCGGCGGCTGGACACGGGCTCTGTTGCGCCAAGCGGGAATCCGGGTGCCCATCTACTACACCCATGCCGAATCCCTGGAGCTGGAGCCCTCGGATTTGCAATTGAAAGCGTTGGTGATGAGCGTGCCCGTGCAACGCTTGGAACTGGAACGACAAGCCGCCCATCCCGATCGGGATCCCCTTTGGGACGAGCCAGGGCACGAGCTTTGCCCGCCGATTCTGGATGCCGGGATCCTGCAATTTGTAGATGGCAGCATTCGCATGGGCCAGATCAGCCGGGTATTGACGGATCCCCATGCCGAGGTGGATGCAGCCGCCAGCGAAGCCCAGATCCGGGCACAAGCCGGTCGCTACCTGCCCAAGTTGGCCCACCTGCCCGGACGGTGGTATCACTGCTTGGTGGCCTTCAGCGCCGATCACCAGCCTCTGGTGGGATCCCTGCCCGGTTGGGAAGGCTTACAACTGTTTTCCGGCTTCAGCAACCCCCTGCCCATCCTGCCCGCTTTGGCCCGTCGCTTCGCCCAACAAGCCTATGGACAAGCGGATGAATGGATCCCTGCTCTGTCGCCGGCGCGGTTTGCCCAGGTTTTGAGTTGATGCCTTGCCTATTCTCGATGACCATCGCCAACAAGTCTGGAATACGGCTATCCCGTCTGCAGCATAATGAAAGCCGGAAGTTCTCTGCGTCGGATCTATGCCCAACAGCTTGCCCAGCTCCGTCGATCTCAGCCAGAAGCGCATTTTGCTCACAGGGGGCAGCGGCTTTTTGGGCAAACATGTGCTGCAACAGTTGCAGGTGCTGGGGGTAAAGCCGGAGCAGGTGCGCATCCCGCGCTCCCGCACCCAGGATCTGCGCCGTTGGGAAGTCTGCCAAGAGGTGGTGCAAGGGCAAGATATCGTCATCCATTTGGCCGCCCACGTGGGTGGCATCGGCCTCAACCAAGCCAAGCCGGCAGAACTCTTCTACGACAACCTCATCATGGGATCCCAGCTCATCCACGCCGCCTACCTGGCCGGGGTGGAGAAGTTTGTCTGCGTGGGCACCATCTGCGCCTATCCCAAGTTCACCCCCGTTCCCTTCAAGGAAGAGGATCTCTGGAACGGCTACCCGGAAGAGACCAACGCCCCCTACGGCATCGCCAAGAAAGCCCTGCTGGTGCAGCTGCAGGCCTACCGGCAGCAGTACGGCTTCAACGGCATCTACCTCCTGCCGGTGAACCTCTACGGCCCCATGGACAACTTCGACCCCGAAAGCTCCCACGTCATCCCAGCCTTGATCCGCAAAGTGCACGAAGCGCAGCAACGGGGCCAAAACTACGTCGAAGTGTGGGGGGATGGCAGCCCCACCCGCGAGTTTTTCTACGCTGAAGATGCGGCCCGCGGCATTGTCATGGCCACCCAGCTTTACGACGGGGCGGATCCCTTGAACCTGGGCACCGGTGAAGAGATCTCCATCCGGGATCTGATTGCCCTCATCTGCGAGCTGATGGAGTTCCGGGGAGAGATCCGCTGGCAAACGGACAAGCCCAATGGCCAACCCCGCCGCTGTCTGGATGTCTCCAAGGCCCGAGAGAGGATGGGTTTTGTGGCCAAAGTCGGCTTGCGGGAAGGGCTGCAGCGCACCATCGACTGGTACCGCCGCCACGCCTGCTCTGGGCAAAGCTAGGCAACCCCTTGGCTCTCCAGCCGGCCATCCTCCATGTGCAGCACCCGATCTGCAATGTCCAGGATGCGGTTGTCGTGGGTCACCATGAGGATGGTGCAACCCTGCTCCCGCGCCAGCTTCTCCATCAGGGTCACCACCTCGCGGCCCGACTTACTATCTAGGGCTGCCGTGGGCTCGTCCGCCAGCACCAGCTTGGGATGGCTAACCAAGGCGCGGGCAATGGCCACCCGCTGCT
>NZ_JANSHQ010000124.1:0-3118 GCF_047461715.1 Synechococcus sp. R8-2
TTTCACCTTGACGGTGAGATAAGTGACTATGCGTTGCGAAACGGTTCAGCAACATCTCCCCAAGCCCAGACAGTCCTATCCAGCAAGGCTTCTGGGCTTCTTCTCTCCCCCTGGGAGAGGGGAGTTAGGGATCGACGCAGCAAGCCGTTTCATTGCTGTTTGAAATAATGAAAGTATTCTGCTTGGGAGCAAACCTTAGGCAGCAAGGGATCCTCCGCTGTTTTCACCCTTTCCACGGAGAGGATCCTGACCTATCTCAGGGGCTTCCACCAGGCGATTTCCCAACTCACGCTTGCCCCTCTCCCTGACGGCGGATTAAGAAGCGGATTTCCTGAAGGAGAACCTCAAAGCGTTGATCCGACTCGGCCTGCCGCTGCCGCAATTCTCGCACTTCCTGCCTTAACTCCAGGACGACTTCGGCGAGACGCCCTGAAAGGGTCTGCAAGGCAAGCTGAGCATCGGTAACCTGGGCAACTGTATTGGCCACCCTGGTCACAGCTTCGGCCAACTGGACAAACCGCGTCTCAATTTCCTCATTGGTCATGGCCGGGTGTGTCTTGCTTGGCTAATGATTAGCTCATTCTACCCTGCACGGTATGGAGTGTCACTCTCTGAGAATGGGCCGCAATTTTGAGGAAAAACCGGCTGGCCAACGGGGGTTATCAACCCAGGGATCCCCCATTCGCGCAAGTCAGCTGGCCAGCGCTATGAGGGTGGTGTAAATCCCTTGGAGGGACGCAGTGGCCTGGCTCCAGAGGATGTGGGTTAACGACCACCTATCCAGACCCATGGCCCCGCACAACAGCAGCAGATACAGGTTGGCAAACGTGAAGAGCGAGGCCGCCCGATCTCGGTCGCAGGGATCCTGCAGCAACTGCACCGCCTTCCAAACCAAGAGGGATCCCAGCAGCGCCGCCGCGCTCAGATAAAAGGATCCCAGCATCCCTAAGGGGTAAACCAGCAACAGGCTGACCGGAACCATCAGCAGCGCGTAGAGCAAAATCTGTGCGGCAGTGAGTCTTTCGCCCGCTACCACCGGCAGCATCGGCACCCCGGCACGGGCATAGTCTTCCCGCTTCAGAATGGCCAAAGCCCAGAAGTGGGGTGGAGTCCACAAAAAGATGATGGCGAACATCACCCACGCGGCCCAGCTGAGCTCGCCTGTGGTTGCTGCCCAGCCCACCAAAGGTGGGATCGCTCCTGCCGCTCCACCGATGACAATATTTTGCGTGCTGGAACGCTTCAGCCAGTGGGTATAGACCCCCACATACACCAGGATCCCCACCATGGCCAAACTGGCAGCCAGCAGGTTGGTGAACGTGGCCAACAGCCCAAAAGCAGTCAAAGCCAGGATCCCGGCAAAAATCAGAGCATCCTGCGCTCGGATTCGACCGGAAGGCAAGGGGCGATGACGGGTTCGCTCCATCATCCGATCGATATCGGTGTCATACACCATGTTGATGACGTTGGCTGCCGCCGCCGCCATTCCTCCCCCCAAAAGGGTGATGAAAAACCTGAACGGGTCGGTGTTGCCTGCCATCCACATGGCCCCAGCCGTCGTCATCAGCAAGAGGGCGATGATCTTGGGCTTCACCAACTGGCTGTAGCTGCGCAAAACCTGGACAAGCGCCTGGCGCTCGCACCCCAGAGCACATGGGCTCTGCTCAGAGGGGATCCCCCCCATCGGGTTCTGGTAGGAAGCCTGACGGTCGACTAAAACGCTATCTTGCATGAAATTCACTCACCGGTCATTTCTGCGGTCATGGCCATCCACTGGCCTTCTTCCCCCTGGGTTCGCATTCGCCAGGCCAGCACCGTAAAACCCAGCAGACAGGCCAGCAAAGCTGCCCCCATCATCTGATGGGCCACCGTTAGGGGTTCTACCTGCAGCCGGTAATGATAGGTCAAAACACCGATCCCCACCTGGGCCAACAGCAGGCCAACAGACCCATGGCCCAAGAACTTGAGAAGGCGGGGGATCCGCTTGCGCCGCAGCCCGGTGGCCACCGCTACCGCCAACACCCCAAGGGTGGCCGGAGCAACCCCCAGCAAGTGGCTATTCATCACCCAGCACAGCTCGCCGGCAGCAAAGCATTGATGCAAAGCCCATTGGGAGGCCACCAAGGCGCCCAGAAGGCTCTGGACATACACCAGCAGCACCGCCCCCAAGCCCAGCCAAGGCAAGTAGCCGACGGAAAATGGCCCTTCACCCAGTCGCAGCGGCAGGATGGAGTCCTTAGAACCGGCTCTTGTCCAGATCAGTAATCCCAGGGTGAGCAAAGTGGCAAAAAACAGCAGGCCCGTGCCCAAGTGGGCCGTCACAATATCAAAGCGCAGCAGCTCCGTGACCGTCAGCCCACCCAGGATCCCTTGCATCAAGACCAGAACAAAAGCCCAGCTCAAACCCCAGGGCAGCCAAGTGGGCAATGCCTGACGCTTCAGCCAAGCAAACCCCATCAGAACCAGCGTAGCCAAGCCTACCCCAGAAGCCACCATGCGGTGAAACCATTCCAAAAAGACTTGTAGGTTCATCTGCTGGCTGGGCACAATTGCCCCGTAGCAAAGGGGCCAATCTGGACAGGACAGCCCAGCATTCATGACGCGGGTGGCACTGCCTAACCCCATCAGCAGCCAAGTGGCCAATGCTAACCCCAGTAGGGCTTGTCCCATACGCAGGGAAAGCTTGTCTGAGAGCACAGGATTCCGCTGGGAAGAAGGTTGGGATTGATGAAAGATCGAAGAATCCATTGCAGTTGAAGGCATAGCAAAGACTGGGCTGACGGCTCGAGCATCTGCACTGAAAAAGAGGCTGGGCTGAAAAAGCCTAGCCGGCTTGGTATCGGGCCATCTGGAAACAAAGACGCAGGTTACTCGCTGACTATTCCTCGAAGCCAATCCTAAATGCGGTTTTGTGGCTGGCGAAGGCTTTTTAAGAATTTCTTTCTCGGCGCACAGGTGTTCCGAATCCTAGGCACCTCTGGGAAGTCAAGCCAGCAGACCAATCCTTTTCCCCCTGGGAGAGGGGTCGCGGCAGCGGCGCGAAGCGTTTGGGCGGCAGCGGGAGTGTCTCAATCTCGTTTGGAATGACTACAATGCCTGAGCGCCAGAGGAAACCGAT
>NZ_JANSHQ010000125.1:0-6085 GCF_047461715.1 Synechococcus sp. R8-2
CGAGCGCCGGGAGGATGTCACGGTGCATGAAGGGTGGGATCCTCTGCACAAGCGTTCGTGAGGTTGGGTTCATGTCTTCCGTGCTGTGGCAAGCGATTGGGTATGCCTGTGGGATCTCGCTGGGGCTCCTAGGCTTGGTTGCCCTGGTCAACGTTCTTGTGGGGTGGCTGGATCGGCAGACCTCAGAGACTCCGGAGGAGCCGACCGAGTCGCCAGAACCCTGCAGCACAACGGAGGGATCCCCGTCGGCATGAGTGACAGGGTTCGCGTTCACGTCTGGGTACGGGGGCGGGTTCAGGGGGTGGGGTTTCGCGCCCACACCGAAGCCATGGCCCGCAATGCCGGTGTTGGCGGCTGGGTGCGCAACTTGCGGGATGGTCGCGTCGAGGCCGTTTTTGAAGGATCCCCTGCTGCGGTGGAGGCCATGCTGCGCTGGTGCCAACAGGGCAGCCCCGGTTCGGTTGTGGAGGCCATTGAGCAACGTTCCGAGCCGCCGGAAGGTCTACCCACTTTTGAGATTCGCCCTACCGTTTGAGGAAGTTTCGCTGTTCTGAGGATCTGCTTCAAGCTGGGCTGCTCCGGCCTCGTCCTGGGTTCTGGGCTGCCGTCCCCAGAAACTGTCTGTGAGCTGGGATCCCCCAAGGTCGCACTAGAATGGTTACACCGCAAGTTTTTCCCATCCCATGACTGTTGCTGCCCCCGCCAAAGTGCAATACGAAGCTGTGATTGGGCTGGAAGTTCACTGCCAGCTCAGCACTCGCTCCAAGATCTTCTCCAGCAGCGCGACAGCCTTTGGCGCTCCCCCCAACACCCAGATTGACCCCATCTGCATGGGCCTGCCCGGCACCCTGCCGGTGCTCAACGAAAAGGTGCTGGAGTACGCGGTCAAAGCGGGTTTGGCCTTGAATTGCACCATTGCCCCCTACAGCAAGTTCGACCGCAAGCAGTACTTTTACCCCGACTTGCCCAAAAACTACCAAATCTCCCAATACGACCTGCCGATTGCTACCCACGGCTGGATTGAGATCCAGCTCAGCGACGGTCGTACCAAGCGCATCGGCATCACCCGTCTGCACATGGAAGAAGACGCGGGCAAACTGGTACATGCTGGCAGCGATCGCCTATCGGGATCCAGCTACTCTTTGGTGGATTTCAACCGGGCGGGGGTTCCCCTCATCGAGATCGTCAGCGAGCCGGACATCCGCAGCGGGGAAGAGGCAGCCGAGTATGTGCAAGAGCTGCGCCGCATCCTGCGCTATGCCGGGCTGTGCGATGGCAACCTGCAGGAGGGATCCCTGCGCTGTGATGTGAACATCTCGGTGCGTCCGCTGGGATCCCAGACCTTTGGCACGAAGGTGGAAATTAAAAACATGAACTCCTTCAACGCCATCCAACGGGCCATCGAGTACGAGTTCAACCGCCAAGTCAAGGCTGTGGAGGCAGGCGAGCGGATCGTGCAAGAGACCCGCCTCTGGGAAGAAAACAGCCAGCGCACCATCAGCATGCGCAAGAAAGAGGGATCCAGCGACTATCGCTATTTCCCGGAGCCGGATCTGCCGCCCATTCGCGTTACCGAAGCGCAGAAAACCCGCTGGCAGGCAGAGCTGCCGGAATTGCCCGGTGTGAAGCGGCGACGTTATCAGGAGGTGTACGGCCTCTCGGTGTACGATGCCCGCTACCTCAGCGATGAGCGCAACACCGCCGAATACTTTGAAGCCGTGATCGCCGCCGGTGCCGACCCGAAAGCAGCCGCCAACTGGATGATGAGCGACATCGCCAGCTACCTCAACACCCACAAGCTGGACTATCCCGACATTGCCCTGAAGCCGGAAACCCTGGCCGAGCTGATTGGCCTCATCGAGCAGGGCACCATCTCCAGCAAAATCGCCAAGGAGATCCTGCCGGAACTGCTGGAAAAAGGCGGGTCGGCCCGCGCCCTGGTGGAAGCCAAAGGCATGACCCAAATCTCGGATAGCGCTCTGCTGGGGCAGATGATCGCCGAGGTGCTGGCAGAAAACCCCGAGCAACTGCAGCAGTATCGGGGGGGCAAAACCAAGCTCTTCGGCTACTTTGTCGGGCAATTGATGAAAAAAACTCAGGGACGGGCAGATCCAAAGCTGGCCAACGACCTGCTCAAGCAACACCTCGACGGCTAGCTCCAAGCATCGGTGAGGGAATAGCCCAACTCCTGCATCATGCGCCGCAGCAGGGGCAAGCTCAGCCCGATAACATTGCCGGGGCACCCCTCGATCCGCTCCACAAACAGGCTGCCGCGGCCATCGATGGCAAAACAGCCAGCACAATTGAGCGGCTCACCGGTGGCCACATAGGCGCGGATTTCCTCGTCGCTGGGCTTGGCAAAAAACACCCGCGTCACCGCATAGTGGGTGAGGCGGCGGTTCTGCTTCGTGTCAATCAAGGCATGGCCTGTGTAGAGCTCTCCCACTTCGCCCCGCATTTGCCGCAGGCGCCGTTCCGCCTCCAGAGCATTGGCCGGCTTGCCCAGGATCTCGCCATCTAGGTAGAGCACGGAGTCGGCCCCCACGACCAAGACGGGCTCCCGTTGCTGGGCCGCCACCACTTCGGCTTTCGCCGAGGCCAGCTTCTGCACCAGCTCCACCGGATTAGAGCTCTGGATTTGGCTTTCGTCGAAGTAGCTGGGTTGAACGCGATGGGGGATCCCGGCAGCCTTTAACAATTGGCGGCGGGCAGGGGATTGCGAGGCCAGTACGATAGGAGGCAACATCGACTCACCTAATTAACACCCAAAGCCTGGACGTTTGCTTAGGGGAAGTTCGCTCTGTGAGCTAGTTTCCATTAGCTTAGTTAGTATGCGCCTGATGGGCGTTGAAAGGAAACTCTCTCGATATCTTCCCAGCTGGATCCCGTTTGTGACCACTCTCCCCACCCAAGCTGATCTCGATCTTGCCCATTCTGGGATCCTCCAGCGCTATTGGGGGGATCAAGACACTCCGGAAAGCCGCTGGGTGAACTTGCTGGTGGCGGCGCTGGTTTTCTGTTCGTCCACCTTCTTTGTGGTGGAAACCTATCCCGTTCCCCCTGAGGTGCGTCTTGGGCTGGAGCGGGTGGATCGCCTCATTCTCGGCCTGTTTGTGGTGGAATATCTGCTCCGCCTGGCGGCGGCCCCGCAAAAGCTGCGCTACGTCTTCAGCCTCTATTCACTCATCGATTTGCTGGCCATTTTGCCCTTTTTTGCCGGGCTAACCGATATTCGCTTCATCCGCCTCTTGCGCTGGTTTCGCATCCTGCGGCTGCTGCGCTTGGTGGAGGGCAAAACCCTGTTTGGGCAAGTGATCTCCGCCGATAGCCGCATTTTGCTGCGCATTTTCTTCACCCTCTTTGCCATTGTTTTCGTCTACTCTGGGCTGATCTACCAGGTAGAACATCCAGTGAATCCTGGCGCTTTTGCCACCTTTTTGGATGCTTTCTACTTTTCCGTCGTTACCATGACCACGGTGGGGTTTGGGGATCTCACCCCCACTTCTGAGCTGGGCCGGCTGCTGACAGTGTTGATGATCTTGACGGGCATAGCCCTGATCCCTTGGCAAGTGGGGGAGTTGATCAAGCAACTGGTAAAAAGCGGCAACTCGGTACAGTGGGCCTGCCCAGGCTGTGGCCTCTCCCAGCACGATGGGGATGCCCAATTCTGCAAGCGCTGCGGCACACCGCTCTACCCAGGCAGTTAAGCCTATCGGGGTTGGCCCGGCATTTTCAGAAAATTTCCTGTGCCAAGGCAACAACAGGTTGACCAAGAAAACTGGGTTGCAGGCCCCGCCCTTGAGGTCGGCTTTGTGCTGTGGTGCTGAGCAAACTCCGCCAACTTGAATAGGGCGTAGTGTCAACAGAAGAAGTATCTGGGAGTTCATCCCAGTGGTTGGGGTCATGGCATCCCCCTTCATCCGTAAGGATGAGGTAGCCCAGGAAGTGGGAGTCATCCTGCGACCTGGGAAAGAACCCTTGCCCTCCGGGGCAGGGAGAATGTCAACCAATCCCGAACCTGCCGTTAGCCCCAGTTGGGGAAAGCTGAGAAATCGTTTAAGATCGTTAACGGCAACACTCTAAACAACCGGACGGTGCTCTGCATGGCGGTGCAAGAGGAGGTTTTTTTTGAGGGCGGCCCCCACAGTGGCGATTTGGTGTTGAACTCCTTCATTGGGGCTACACTTGTCGGCTTGCCTCTGTTTGTGGGGGCACTGGTGCGTAAGCTGTGGGTACACTATCGGATTACCAATCGTCGCATCACCGTGATTGGGGGATGGGGCGGCAAGGAGCGCTCAGATGTAATCTACGGCGAGATTGCCAAGGTGGTTATGGTGCCCCGTGGCTTGGGCGTGTGGGGAGACATGGTGCTCACCCTCAAGGACGGCAGTCGCCTGGAGATGCGGGCCCTGCCTCGCTTCCGCGAGATCTACAACTACATCAATGAGCGGATCGACGAGAAAGCCAAGCAGGTGAGCGGCCCAATTGGCAAAAAGCGCCGCTCTGCCAAGTCCTGACAGTGCCTGAGCCTTGGGGATCCCTTCCTGTGGCTGTCCCCACTCTTCCCAGCCGGGATCCCGCTTGGCCTGGGTGCCTGGCGTTGGTGCATGAGTACCTGATCTGGCCGGGGGGATCGGAAAAGGTTCTGCAGGAGCTGGTGGCTTTTGCCCCACAGGCCCCCCTTTACGTCAGTCTCTTCTCCGCTCACACCCTGCCGCCGAGCTGGCAGGAGCTGACAATTCACACCTCCTTTTTGCAAGGCTGGGCCAAGTGGCTGGGGGTGTTGCGCCCTGACTACCACGCCCGCCTCAAGTATCTGCTGCCCTGGATGCCGTTGGCCTATGAGAGCTTCGACCTCTCCGGCTATGACTGTGTGATCTCCAGCAGCCACGCCTTTGCCAAAGGGATCCTGACGGGAGCCTCTACCCTGCACCTGAGCTATATCCACAGCCCCACCCGTTACCTGTGGGAGAACCGGGAGCTGTATCTGCAGCGAGAAGGGTTGGGGGGAATCGGGCCCATTCGCACAATTAGCCAATGGCTGCTGCACCGCTTGCGCCAATGGGATTTTCTGGCAGCTCAACGTCCAGATCTGTTGATCGCCAACTCCCAGCACATTCGCCGCCGCATTGCCAAGCTCTATCGCCGCGAGGCTGTGGTCATTTATCCGCCCGTTCCGCTGCAGGGGTTTGAGCCGGTGGCGGATCCCAGCGCCGATTATGACCTGGTGGCAGGCCGACTGGTGCCCTACAAACGGGTGGATCTGGCAATTGCCGCCTGTGAACGGCTGGGTCGTCGGCTGCTGGTTGTGGGCGAAGGGCCGGAGCTGGCTCGGCTCAAGCGACTGGCGGGGCCGCAGGTGGAGTTTTTGCCCCATCAGCCCCCCGATCGTTTCCGGGAACTGCTAGCCAATTGCCGGCTGCTGCTGTTCCCCTGGGAGGAGGATTTTGGCCTAGTGGCAGTGGAGGCCCAGGCCTGCGGCCGCCCCGTGGTTGCCCTCAACCGGGGAGGTGCCCAAGAGACGGTCATCCACGGCCAAACCGGCATCCTCATTCCCGAGGCCAGTGTGGAAGCGCTGGTGGAAGGGCTGCGGCAGGCGGATCGACAGGAATGGGATCCGCAGCGGATTCGGGCCCATGCTCTGCAATTTGCCCCAGAGCGGTTTCATGCCCAGCTGGGAGCCCTGTTGCGCTGGGCTTGGCCTCGTTTTCAAGCTGGAGAACGGTTGGATCCCCGAGAATGGAGCGCTCAGTAGGGCCGCCGCTGCACAAAAGTCGGCAACTCAATCCGGTTGCGACTGCCCGTTTCCCCTCCTGCCCGTGAAGCGGCCAAAGCGGAGCGTTTCAGGAGCCTTTCTGTCCGTTGGCGCCAGCCGAGCGGGGCACTTTCTTCCCGCTCGTCCAGGGTGAGCGGCGGGATCCCTGGGGTGGGTGTTCTCCAGGTGGTGGCCGGGGAAGGAGCAGACTCGTCAGCCGCGGCAGGAATCCGTTCCTGGGCCCGATGATTCGACCTGGGCTCGACAACCGCTGGCTGAGGGGAAGCGGAGGCCGACTGACGCAGTGTGGCCAGTTGCTCTTCCAGTTCT
>NZ_JANSHQ010000126.1:0-4201 GCF_047461715.1 Synechococcus sp. R8-2
CTTTTGGAAACCCCCATGGAGGAGCCCGCTTGGAATCGCCTGAAAGAGGCCCTGCCCACTCACCTGCAGCCTCGCTTTGTTTACCAACCGGGCAAGGTGACGGTGCGGGGTCTGGGGATGGTACCGGCAGCGCAGCAACTGGAGAGCCTTTTGCAGTGGCTAGACAAAATGAGTTTGGCCCTGAGCCGGATGGAGGCTGGGATCCCAATGACCCCCTAGATCTTGCCGGATCCCTCTCGAGGCGGGCCCATGCTCTGGTGTGAGAGAGTGGAATGGCCGGCCCTCCTCTCTTCAGCACTCCTTTTTGCATCGGCTTCGCGTTTGCATCGGGTTCGCGTCATGAAAGTTCTAGAAGCTCACCACCTCCAAAAAACCTACCGGCAAGGAGGCAGGGAGGTGCGGGCGGTGGTGGATGTCTCCCTGACGCTGGCAGCAGGGGAGATCCTGGCTTTTTTGGGGCCCAACGGGGCCGGCAAGACCACCACCATTAAGATGATTGCCGGCCTGATCCAACCCGACGCGGGCACAGTGTGCGTTCTCGGACGGGATCCCCATACCGATCCGGGGGCCCTGGCCCAGGTGGGGGCAGTGCTGGAAGGCAATCGCAACCTCTACTGGCGGCTGACCCCCCTCCAGAACTTGGAGTACTTTGGCGTGCTGCGGGGGCTACCCCCCAGAACCGCCCGGCAACGGGGGCTAGAGCTCCTGGAGACCTTTGGCCTGTGGGAAAAGCGGGATGTTGCCGTGCAAACCCTTTCGCGGGGTATGCAGCAGAAGGTGGCCATTGCCGTCGCCCTCCTGCATCAACCGGCCCTGTTGCTGCTGGATGAGCCCACCCTGGGGTTGGATGTGGAATCGGCGCAAGCGGTGAAATCCCTGATCCGCCAAATTGCCGCTTCGGGTCGAGCCATCTTGCTCACCACCCATCAACTGGATATTGCGGAAGCGCTCTCGGATCAGGTAGCCGTTATTCGACAAGGGGTGATCATCGCCCAAGCCCCCACGGGAGAGTTGATCCGGCACTTTGCCGGCGCCGTCGGTACTTACCGGATCGAGCTGGAACAGGGGCTGGATCCCTGGAGGGTTGAACAACTGGCCCGCCAAGGGGTGGAGATTCTCGGATCCCATCAGATGCGCTTCAGCGGCCCGCCAGAGAGGCTTTATCAGGTTCTAGAGATCTTGAGGCCTTTGCCCTTGCTGGGCCTCAAACGAGAGGAAGCCGATCTCACCCACATCTTCCTCAAGTTGTTGAAAAGAGGGGATAGACAATGCCAGTGATCCACCTGTTTTGGGCTGAACTGAAGCGGGCCTGGATCCAGTACATTCGCTATCCGGCGGAGGCCCTGGGCGGGATCCTGATCACCACGTTCTTCTTCTATGCCCTCTTTGCCGGCGCCCAATATGTGGCAGGGCCTGCCTCCCAATTTGGCGAACGGTTGGATGCGGTGGTGATCGGCTATGTGCTCTGGACGCTGGTCATTTTTGTGGTCAACGACATCGCCCTCAACCTGCAGGTGGAAGCCCAGACAGGCACCTTGGAGCAGGTGTTGCTCTCGCCATTTTCGGCAGCCACTCTCTTCTTGGCACGGGCTTGTGCCAGCTTGGTGTTGCGCTTTTCCATTGTCGTCGTCATTCTGGGCGTCATCTTATTGCTGACGGGCAGCCGGTTGCGGTTTCCCCCTGCTCTGGTGTTGCCTTTGGTGAGCGTGGTGCTGGGGGCCTACGGCTTCTCGTTTTTGCTGGGATCCGCCGCTCTGATTTGGAAGCGAATTCAGCAGCTTTTAATTATCAGCCAATTCGGCTTGCTTTTTCTGTTGGCTGCTCCCACGGAAGAATGGCCGGGATCCCTGAGGTGGCTAGGGCAAAGTCTGCCCATGACGGCGGGGGCGGGGCTGTTACGCGACGTAATGGTGCGCGAGGTAGGGCTGGATCCCGTGCGGCTGATCATGGCTCTGACCAGCGGCGTTTTCTACTTCGGCCTGGGTCTGCTGGCCTTTCGCTGGGCAATGCGGCTAGCCAAACGTCAAGGGATCCTGGGATCCCAGTAGAGGTCTGCAGGAGGGCATCTAGAGCGAACGTTGGTCGGGGGAGCGGTGCAGCAGGTGAGGGAAGTGGTATTCTACCGCTCCAGTGACCGGGTTGTTTTCGGGGAAAGCCATGCTCCGCCGGCTCAGCTCTTGCAGCGCCTTTTCAATTTCGTCAAAGTCGGCAGGTAAGTCGATAGCTATCTCCGCAAGGGTGAGGATCCCTTGCCGCTGTTGGGCCAGCCGCAGGATCTCCCGCATCAGAGCTTGACCTTTGAGGGGCTGAGAAGGCGCTGAAACGGCCTTTGCAGGCGTTGGGGAAGGCTGGGATCCCTGTAGAACTGCCAGTTTGAAGTTGTGATTTTCCACCATGCCTGGGATCAAAAACAGGTCGATCAACTGCCCAATGCCCAACAGGCCAAAGGTGAACAGCCAGAGAACGCCTGTGCCAGTCTTGCCCAGGTAGAAGCGATGGACGCCACAGATCCCGAAGATGCCCAACGCCCAGAGGATATAGGCAGTACCGACAGACTTGGGTTCAGCGGGGGGCAGCAGGTAGCGAGAACTCATGGAGATTTGACGAGATAACTCCGAGCGGGTACTTCCAGTTTGTCATCTTCTGGCCTGGACGGGCAGAAGAGAACCGGCGTGATCTCTGCAAGCAAGCTGGGATCCCTTCTACGCTCTTGTCTGAGGGAGGGCAGCCTCAACGGGAAAACAACCGGAATAATGAGATCCAAGTCCCCCAGGCTCAAAGAACTCCGTCTCCCGCTCACGCAAGCAGTGGACATGCCTATAGAAGGCAAGGGAAAGTCGATGTTTGAGCCAATTTTAATCGGGTTGAGCGCTGTGCTCTGGGGCCTCCTCTGGGGCTACGCTACACTGCTGGTTGTGCTGGTGAACTTTAAGGAGCAAGGATCGGTTTACGCCTACCCTATGCAGGCGGTGCTGGATCGCTTTGTCGAATCCTTGGGGCTGGGCTGGCTTAAGGATCTGCATGCCCTACAACTGAGGCCGCTGCGCCGGATCAGCTATGCTCTGTTTGGTGCCGTCACCCTAGGGGTGGCTTTCATGCTCTGGGTGTTGGGGTAAGGCGATGACCAGATCGACAGGCGCATTCCCGCAGCAACTGCAAATGCGTTAACCCAACCCGAGTTCTCGACAGGCTCATAATGACCGCTGCCCAACTGGTTGCTATTCTCTCCACTGCCATTGCCACCGCCACACCGGTGGTCTTCGCCTGTGTGGGGGAAACCATTACCGAGCGGGCAGGGGTGATCAACCTCTCCGCAGAGGGGACGATCATGCTGGCGGCCATGGTTGGGTTCGCCGTGGCCAAGCTGACGGGAAGCTTGGTATTGGGCTTTTTGGCTGCCGCCGCGGTGGGAGCGCTGTTTGCTGGGATCGTGGCCTTTGGCTCGCTGACCCTGAAGGGATCCCAAATTGCCATTGGTTTCGTCTTGACCCTATTGGGGGCGGATTTGTCTTCCTTTTTGGGCAATCCGTTCGTGCGGATCCCAGGGCCAACGGTGCCCAGCCTGCCCATCCCCTTCCTGAGAGAGGTGCCGCTGCTGGGGCCACTCCTGTTCCAAGGGGATCTGTTGCTGTACGCCAGCTACGCGCTCATCGGGGGAACTTGGTTCTTTTTGTATCGCACTCGGCCTGGCCTGATGTTGCGGGCTATGGGAGAACAGCCGGCGGCGGCTTTTGCCCGCGGCACCAATGTCATTTTCTGGCGCTATGTTTACACCCTTGTGGGGGGATCCCTATTGGGCTTGGCGGGGGCTGCCTTTTCTCTGGATTTCAAGGCCGGCTGGAGCCACCGACATACAGCAGGATATGGCTGGATTGCTTTGGCCATCGTCATCTTCGGTGGCTGGAACCCCTTGCGGGTAGCTCTGGGGGCCTACCTGTTCGGCATTTTGCAGTCCTTCGCTGGGGTTGCCCAGACCACCATCCGCGCCGTGCCCACCCAAGTTTTTACGGTGGCTCCCTTTGTGTTGATGATTTTGGTGTTGGTGCTCACCTCTGGGGAATGGTGGGAGTACGGCTTGCGCGGGATCCCACCTCGGCTGCGGCGCTGGATTCAGCAGGCGGTGAAGGCCACGCCGCCGGCAGCTCTAGGGCAGCCGTTTGAACCGGGCTAGAGGGGATCCCTCCTCAGCAAGGGGGAATCT
>NZ_JANSHQ010000127.1:0-16301 GCF_047461715.1 Synechococcus sp. R8-2
TTGACTAGAGTCATGCTCTACTTCAGGTGGGAGTAGAAGTATTGGTAGGGCTGGGAGCTCCATCGGACTCCGTCCTGCCGACGTCGGCGGCAGCAGGTGCAGTTGCCGGCAGTGTAGGTTCTGGCCCGGCAGGAGGCAACTCCGGTGCCGGTGCGGGCTGAGGCAGAAAGTCGATGACCTCCCAAGTCTTGGAATCCGGTGAGCTGTAGGCCAGCAGCCACCGTTCGGGCACGGTTTTGACGCGGTCGGGCGAGCGTTGTGTAGCAACAGTTTGTGCCTTTTGGTGGGCCAGGGTGAGCTGGAAGGGATCCCCTTTGCGGCGATAGGGGCGGCGGGATCCCGGCGGATGCACGATTAGGGTGTAGGTGCCGCTGAGGTGATGGCCTTCCAGGGTTTCTCCTGAGGCCAACAGCAAGGGTTCACGGCGATCCTGGCGGATTTTCACATCCTGCAATTGCAGGCGGGCTGCTAGCTGGTCACTGCCCACCAAGGATCCCACCGGCCCGGACAAATGAGCGATCTGATAGGCGAGGGCCTGCTGCACAATCGGCTTTGGCGGTCTAGGGCCGCAGCCGGCCAGCAGCCCCACCAGCACAATAGCCACAAGGCTAATCGTGCCCCGCAGAACCGATCCCTGGCCCCTCCACCCCGACTTCGGCATCGCTTCTCCTGGGGCCATCAGATGGTAACTAAGGTGGGGTGTTGCTTCAGGTATTCCGTATTCACGCCGGACTCGCGGGTGAGAGCCACCAGGCCGGTACGGGCGATCTCACGGATGCCAAAGCTGGTCAACATCTTGATGATGGCCACCATTTTGCCGGGATCCCCGGTTACCTCGAGAGTCAAAGACTCCTCCGCCACATCCACAATCCGGGCGCGAAACATTTGGGCCACATCCATAATGGCGGAGCGGGTATCGGGGCTGGCGTTAACTTTGACCAGCATCAGCTCCCGTTCCACACAGGGAACATGGGTGATGTCGGTTACTTTCAGCACGTCGATGAGCTTGTAGAGCTGCTTCGTCATCTGCTCCACATCGTGTTCATCTCCCTGCACCACCATGGTGATGCGAGAGATCCCCGGTCGTTCGGTGGGGCCAACGGTGAGGCTGTCGATGTTAAAGCCGCGACGGGCAAACATCCCCGCAATGCGGGTTAAAACGCCAGGCTGATCCTGCACGAGGGCGCTGAGGGTGTGTTTCACGGCAACCAGAGGATAGAGAAAAAGCTGAGAAGAGGTTGGGGAAGCACCTGGGAATAACAATACCCTGAGGAAATTTTACGCCAACTTTGCCGGAATGTTTTTCGCATTGCTCCGGTCGGAGCACAGCTGCAGAGCCGGCGCCCTAGAGAAAGACAGCGCAGCCGTTAACTCTCCAAAGACCCGCGCGTAACCCCCAATTGGCTGTGTAGCTTCAGCTCCTGCCACAGTTGGGATCCGCTGAGTTGACCTTGTAGGAGTTGCTGATAGCGGTGCAGGGTTTGTTGGATCTCGGCGGGGGATTCATGCAAAAATTCGATGCGCAGATAGCGCAGGCCCAAGGCCAATAATTTCGGCACATATTCTGCCCCCGTTTGGGCCTTGCCGTTGTAGAGGGTATTCCGACAGCCGGCATCGGCCTTCAAAATGTGCTCGACATTGGCCCTGTCCCTCAGCTTCACCTCGTGTTTTTCACATGGGCGACCACAATTGGTGTAATCCGTTCCGCTGGATAAAAAGGCGCAAAAGACGCAGTGCTCCATGTGGAACAGGGGCATATGTTGATGAAGGGTAACCTCATACCTATGGGCGGGGCCGGCTTGCAGCAGGGATCCCAGTTGCTCATGGTTGAGGTCATAGGAAGCCGTCAGGCGCTCCAGGTTGTAACGGGTTTTGAGATAGTAGGCTGTGATGGGATTGGCCACATTCAAGGAAAAATCCCCAATGCAGCGCTGCCCGGCAAAGAAACGGAGATGATCGTAATTTCTCACCAAGTAGCCATCGGCCCCAGCGGCCAACACTTGCTTTAGGATCCAGGTTTCTCCTGGCTTGGTGATGCGGGGCGGAGCGACCCACAGTTCCACCTCGGGATGGGCGGCTTTGGTTGTGCGGATCACCTCCCGATAGCGGCGGGGATCCTCAAACTCCAGATAGATCTGCCTAATACCGCTGGCTATCGCCGCCGGCAGTTGCGCCGGATCCCGCACCAACACCACCAACTGCGGGGATCCCCTTTCGGGCTCCTCCTGAGAAGGCACCAGATCTTGCCAGCGAGCTTCGGGATTGAGTTGCCAGCGCGGGGGCTGAGCTCGCAGAGCTTGTAGGCGTTCCACCGCTTGTCGGCGCATCTGGTTGAGCAGGCTCACCGGCAGCATTACCTCCCCCTGCAAGGCATTGTGCAGGGATCCCAACTTGAAGGGAGTGGAGCCCAAACGGCCCAGTTGCTGTCGCAGTTTTTCGGTGGTGAGGGGTTGGCGGTGGGCAGCTTCCAGGGGCAGCGGCGAATCCACCTGCACCGTATGGCCTTGCTCATCCCGCAGGATCAGCGTCAGCGGGGATCCCACTTGGCCGTGAACCTCCATGTGGACGGGCCGCTGAAAGCGGGGGTGATCCCCGGCGTAGCTTTGGCGCAGGCGCTTTTCCAGTTCCGGGTCGCTGGTCTTCCAGAGGCGATCCCCCACCCGCAGACGTTTGAGATCAATGACCCCCTCTCCGAAGCTGAGCCAGGCCAGCCCCTGCTTCTCTTGCACCCGGTAAACTCGCCCCCCCTGCTCCGGCAACTCCGGCTGCCCCTGGTCAAACACCACGCCATCCCCGGCTTTGAGGGGTGCCTCCAGCCGGATCCCCACCTGATCCTGTTGGATCCCCACCACCTGCCCCAGGTAAACCCCCCGTTTCTTGCCAAACCGCGCGTGCACCAGCTCCTGGTTGTTGATGCCCCGCAGCCAGCCTGTGTAGAGCCCACGAGAAAAGCTCATCTCCAGCTCGTAGCGTTCCTGTTGCGAGGGCTGCCACGGCTGCCCCGCTCCCAGCGCATCCAAGGCCTGCCGATACACCCGCGTTACATTGGCTACATATTCTGGGGATTTCAGCCGGCCCTCAATTTTCAGACAGCGGATCCCCAGCTTCACCAGCTCCGGTAGCACCTCCAGCCCGGCCAAATCTTGAGGGCTGAGCAGATACCGCTTCTCCCCCAAGTCGCGGCGGATCCCGTCTACCACCAGCTCATAGGGCATGCGGCAGGCTTGGGCACATTCCCCCCGATTGGCCGAACGCCCCCCCAGCGCCTCGCTGGTCAGACATTGCCCCGAGTAGGCCACGCACAACGCCCCATGCACAAAGACCTCCAGAGATAGGGAGGATCCCTTCTCTTGCAGATAGGCCTGGATCTGGGCGATTTCCTGGAGGGAACATTCCCGCGCCAGCACCACCACCTCACAGCCCAGCTCAGCGGCAAACTCCGCTCCCACTCCACTGGTGATGGTCATTTGCGTGGAAGCATGGATGGGGAAATCGGGGGAAAGATGCCGGATCAGGCGGGCGATGCCAATATCCTGCACAATCACCGCATCCACCCCCGCCGCAATCATCGAGCGGATGTATCCCTCGGCTTCCGTCAGCTCCCTTGGAAAAACCAGAGTATTCAAAGTAACATAGCCCCGTACCCCCCGCCGGTTCAGCCAGGCCATCAGTTCCGGCAAATCCGCTTCCGTAAAGTTGCGGGCGCGCATCCGGGCGTTGAAGCGCTCCAGCCCAAAGTAAATGGCATCGGCTCCGTTTTCCACTGCCGCCTTGGCACACTCCCAATCCCCCGCCGGGGCCAGCAGCAGGGGCAACTTGGTGGTCAGAGGCGGCGCCTCAAAGTGATCCGTTTCCGCGAAATCTATCCCAGCAGCTTTCATCGGAAGACAGCCCCACAAAGAGAACAAGGGATCCTTTCCCATTCAAAATCAAAAAACCTGAGAGCAGGATCCCCTTGTCTCAGGTCAAGCTGCCTCTGCCGGCGGCCTCTTAACAAAAAACTCGTTCCGTCCGCAAAGGGTCTAGCTAAGAAGCCACCAGCACATTCAGGATCCCGGTGAGGACGGCGCTGAACAAAGCCAACGTTAGGTAGCGGCCAACAGCCGGGTTGTCACCCAGCAGCCGATCGGAAGCGCTGATGGTGAAAAACAAAGACCAGGCCTGAGTAGCGTTGATGGTCTCAAATTGGTTGAATTCAGCGGTGAAGATCTTAGCCATGACTCAATGCTCCCTACAGCTGTGGGTTCGCACCCCTACCTTAACAAAAGTTAACAGCAGCTGCCACGTTTGCGCGGCTACATCAGGACACCGCCGAACAAGGCTGGAATAGGCAGCGTTTTATGGGAGAGCTGGGTACACAACCCTCGGAGGGATCTGCATCTAGCGTGGATCAGTTGTATGCGACTCCGTATATAGTATTGGGTGATGCGGGATCCCCACCCAAAATAGGGGCTTTGCCCCTCGACAGAGGTCGAGCAGATGTTCTAACCTTGGCTGCTAGGGTGGCCCAAGAGCGCTCTTCAAGATAGGTGTGCCGGGGTGTTGTCAGCGATGGCCAACCGGGATCCTAAGGCTGAGAGTGTGCCGCATCGCTAGCCTAAGCCCTGTTGAGCGGGTTTAATCTAGGCAGCTTTTGATTTGCCCCAGGCTGTTGGTTAGTACTTAGGAAGCTGACCCCATAGCAACCAGAACAAGGCGCGATGCCGGGAGTTGAGATGAGAATGACGCGTTGTAATGTAGTATCGCCTGTGCGCTCCCTCTGCCGCTGTGCAGCTCAGGTGGGCGGCGTAGCCGGGATCCTGATCGGAACAGCTTGGGGGGGTTTGGCTGTGACTCCTGTTTGGGCTCAGGAGAATGCCCTACTGGCTCAGGCAGCCGCAGGCCCCATGAGCCGGCAAGAGGTGGCGGAGCGGCTAAATCTGGTGCCTGTTTTTGCCATTGTGTCTCAGAACGGCACCCCCGTTGTCGCCAATGTGGAGCGGGATGGCCGCACCATCCAAGTGGTTTCCTTCTGGCTGGATCAGGCCCAAGCCCAGCAAGTGTTGGAGCAGGTGAAAGCCAGCAACCCCGAGATAGCCAGTCAAGCCCGGGTGGTGCCTCTCTCGCTGGGGTATGCCTACGAAAAATCGGAAGAGGAGCGCGCCAAGAATAGTGACCTGTATTTTGAGGTGGTGCCTCGGGCTTCTGATGTGGAAGCAGCCAAGCAGGTGCTGAAGGAAACCGGTCAAGATGTGCCTGCAGAAGCGATTGGTGTGCCTCTGTTCTATGGCCGCTCCGGAGAGGGGCTGCTGACCATCGAGCAGGATGGCCATGAGGTGGTACCCTTCTTCTTCGACCGCAACGATTTGCGGAGGGCCTTGGATCGGGCGGCAGCGCAGAACCCGGATGTGGTTGGGAAAACCCAGATTGAAGTGACCTCGCTGGCCATTGTGGTAGAGCGTATGCTGGCCCCCGACGCACAGGCCGATGTGCAGAAGATCGCTTTTATCCCCTCTCGCTCGGCGCTGGAGTACATCCAATCGCTGGCCCGACCGGCCAATCCTTCCGCAAGTCCCCAGCCTCAGCGTTAACCTAAGCCCCTGATGGGATCCCCGTCTGCTCTGGTGAAGCGGTTAACAGAGTGGCGTGCCCAAGCCCTGAGGGCGGCAAAAGCGGCTGGGATCCCTGCCGAGGAAGTGGACATTTTGCTCAAAGAACGGCTGGAGTGGGGGCCGTTGGAGCGGCTGATGGGTCGCGCTCCGGCTGGGGAGGGGGATCCCCTGGAGGAGGTGCAGGCCCTTTGGCGGCAAAGGGTGGAAGAGCGCATCCCCCTACAGTATCTGTTGGGCAAAGTTGAGTGGGCGGGCTTGAGCTTACGGGTGACGCCGGCGGTGCTGATCCCGCGCCCGGAGACCGAGCTGCTGGTGGAGCAGGCTTCCCTCTGGCTGCAGGCTAACCCTCTGCCGTCCGGCTCCTGCTTTGCCGACCTGGGCACAGGTAGTGGAGCGATTGCCATTGCGTTGGCCCATCAGCACCCCCAGTTGCGGCTTCTGGCCGTGGATTCCAGCCCAGAGGCATTGGCTGTTGCGGCAGACAATGTGGTAGCCCACCATCTGCAGGAGCGGGTGAAGTTGCTGCTGGGATCCTGGTTTGTGCCCTTGGATCCCTGGCGGGGGCAGCTGCGCGGCCTGGTTTCCAACCCTCCCTACATTCCCTCTGCTGAGCTGGCCTCGCTCATGCCAGAGGTGCGACTGCACGAGCCACGACAGGCTCTGGATGGCGGAGAAGATGGCCTAGCCCACTTGCGGCTGTTGATTCAAGCAGCACCGGATTACTTGGCCCCGAACTCCTTTTGGGCGGTGGAAGTGATGCGAGGCCAAGCCCCTTGGGTGGCGGAGCAGTTGCAAGCTAGAGGCTGCTATCGGCAGATCCAAGTTCACCGAGATCTGGCCGGGGTTGAACGGGTGGTCAGCGCCCACTTCGTCGGATAGAAAAGGGTAGGATCCCATAAGATGGGGTATCGCCGGAGCCGGAACTGTCCAAAACTTAAAGCTCCGAGCCCAGAGATCTGAGCACGGATGGGATCCCCTGTCCTTCGCCAGGAGCACTTCTTGAGGGAGCCTTCGCCTACAGCCAAACCCGACCCACCCTTACAGCAGGCCGCCCCTGCCGACGGGCAAGGGGCCGTGGATTGGCAGTTTGCTTTTGAACGCTCTGAGGTGATGCGAGCCTTTCAACAAGAGTTGCTTGTCAGCATCGGCCATGAGCTGCGCAATCCCCTCAGCAGCCAGATGGGATCCCTGCAGTTGGTGTTGTCGGATCTATGTGACTCTCCCGAAGAGGAGCGGGAATACCTTCAAAGTGCCAAAGAGGCGGTAGAGCGCCTGATCAAGCTGCTTGAGGAATACACCCGCCTGGCTCGCCATGACCTGCCCATCCAACCTCTGCGACCGGAACCGACCCGACTACGCCCCCTCCTGCAGGATGTGTACAGCCTAACTCGCCTACAAGCCCAGGATCAGGGCATTCGCTACGAATGGCCGGTTCTACAACCAGCCCCAGCCTCTGAGGTGCCCCTTCTCCCCGATAGCCTCACCGTTTGGGCGGATCCCCACGGCTTGGTACAGGCGCTTCTGGGAGTGTGTCGCTGGGGCATCCGCACCCTACGCTACGGTTCGATGGCTTTGCACCCCTATCCCACCGCAGAAGAAGAGGGGCGACTGTGCCTGGGGTGGAACCTTGAGGGGCGATGCCATGTGCCCATTCAAACAGAGGGCTGTGCCGTCTGGCGGGTAAGCGAGCGGCTCCTGAGAGAAATGGGAGGCCAGCTGGAACTCTGCGAAAGCGGCCCCTACCGAGTTGGCATCAAGGTGACCCTGCGCCTCGCCCATTGAACCCCAGGCCAGAGGGACTTGGGCCTATCGGCTTCTCAAAGCTGGCCAGTTGGCATCTGCCCTCTTGATCAAGCCGGGGATGTCGCGCTCCCAGTTACGCTGTACCCGCTGGTTGGCGTTCAGGTACAGCTTGTCATCGACGATTTTCCAGGCAAAGGGATCCACCGGGTAAAGGTAGTTGTGGGCCACGGCCCAGGCACAAAACCCGCCGTACTGGGGGGCAAAGCGCTCTGGGTTGTTGCGAAACCGCTCTCGATTGTCGGCGCTGGCAAACCTCCAGGTCACCCCTCCCCACTCCCATTCATACTCTGGGGATCCCTTGACGGGCTTGCCGTCGATGAAATAGGCCACCGGGTCATAGCCCCGCAGGGCCAGGCCATCCGTTGCAAAAAAGGGGCCCGGGGATCCCTCCTCGACAGCCCCAACGACCTGTCCTTGGGCTGGGAGAGACAGGAGCCAAGCTGGGTGAGAAGCAACAGCCCCAACCATCAGCAGCAGCGGGATCAAAGCCCAACGATTTTTGACCATCACAACCTCCCAAGTCCTCAATCGAAAATCGAAATGAGCAAGAAAGCCTTACTCTTCCCCTTCAGGTTCCAAAAGACATCTGACAAAAGACATCTGAGTAGATGCTGGCTTCCGGGGACTGGGAACAGTTTGGCCACAGCGAGGAGATTTGCCTGTGATTTGGATCTCGGAGATCTAAAAAAGCTCAACCTTCTCGGCGCAGGGCTAATTCGGCCCGATCCAGTTGCATTAGCACCCGCTCCACCTTTTCGGGGTTGAGAGGTCGACTGGAAGTGCGGTACTGGGAGGCCAGCGTATTAAACACCGTGCGCAAAGTGGTAAAAGACTGCAGCTTGTCGTAGCGATGGCCGTGGTAGCGCCCAGAAAACTCCTGGATGGCCTGCATGGCTTCCGCTCGCGCCTCTTCCGGGTTCATCAGGGGATCCCCTTCTGAAAGGACGGTGCGTAGGGTTTGGATCAGGGTCATGCTGTCTTCGTAATACTTGCCGGTGAGACGGGCAGCCTGAGCAACTGAGCTCGCTGAGCCCAGCAAAAGGGCTACAGACAGGAGCAGGCTGACAAGACGCAGAAAAAAAGTTTTGAGCATGGGGAACCTAATGTAACTTACTTTTAAGCATAAGCCACAGCAACACCGGAAGAGGAGTCACCCAAAAGATGCTGTTCACCCCCTTCAGCGACTTTCTGCAGAAGCTGGGCCAGTACGGATCCCATTGGACAATGCTGGCCCTAATCTTGGGATTTGCCTGTGCTCACAGCGGACTGGCCTACTTGCGACCCTGGGGGGAAAGCCGGCTGGGATCCCGTCTGTACCGCATCTTCTTTGCTCTGGTGAGCCTCAGTTTGGCACCGCTGTTGCTCATCTATTTTTTCAACCACCGCTACGACGGGGTGATTCTCTGGGATCTCCAAGCCGTCCCAGGCATTCGCACCACCGTTGCTCTTTTGTCTGCCCTCTCTTTTTTCTTTTTGTATCCGGCCACCTTCAACTTGCTGGAGATCGCCGCCATTCGCAAGCCGGAGATCCACCTGTTTGAAACCGGGATCATCCGCATCACCCGTCATCCCCAAATGGTGGGCCAGGTGATCTGGTGTGTGGCCCATTCCCTGTGGATTGGCTCCAGCTTTATGGCGGTGACCTCGCTTGGGCTCATTGCCTACCACCTGTTTGCGGTTTGGCACGGGGATCACCGCCTGGAGCGGAAATACGGGCAGGCCTTCCGCGATCTCAAGGCGCGCACCTCCGTGATCCCCGGCTTGGCCATTCTGCAGAAGCGACAGCAACTGCGCCCCCAAGAGTTTTTTCGCTGGGCCTATCTGGGGGTATTCAGCTTTGTATTGATTCTTTATGCTTTCCATCCCCAAATGGTTTCTGCAGCCAGCCGAGTTGCCTGGTAGCATGATCCCAAAGAACTTCTTTAGTTTGGGAGTGATGGCCTTGCAAGTTGCTTTAGATGCTTTTAATCAAGAACTTTTGACAAGTGATGGGTTGGTTTTGGTGGATTTCGGCGCCCCTTGGTGTGGCCTGTGTCGCTTCATTCAGCCGATTACCGACCGTCTCGTAGCCGAGTGGGGAGGGGCGGTCAAAGTACTGCGGGTGAATGTAGACGACAATTTTTGGCTGCCGCGCCGCTATCGGGTGCGCTCTTTGCCAACCCTAATTTTGTTTGAGAAAGGTCAAGAAGTGCAAAGGCTGGAGCACTTCGCCAGCCGCGATGAGGTGCTTCGCCGCTGCGAGCAGTTGTTTCTTGACCACCTGCGCTACCTGGGTTCGGGAGCCTGCTCATCCTCGTTTGAGCCCCAAGCCCCGCCGCCCGGCGTGTAGAGGGTGATCACGTCGCCGGCTTTTAGGGAGCGGCTGATTTTGCCAGGCAAGGGATCCCCGTTGAGGAGGTTGATCCCCACTTGGCCTGGACCGCCTCCCTGTTCTCCTTGGGGGGCATAGTGGCGCCGCTCGGTGAGCAGGGAGAGGGTGCAATCCTGCAAAGTCTGGATGGAGCGGATTAGCCCCCAGCCGCCCCGCTGTTGGCCATGGCCGCCGGAATCCTGGCGTAGCTCGTAGCGCAGTACCCGCAGGGGATACTCCAGCTCCAGAGCCTCGATGGGGGTGTTGAGGGTATTGCTCATGCCCACATGCACTCCGTCCAAACCCGGTCGTTGCCGGCTGGCCCCCTGACCACCTCCCAGGGTTTCGTAGTAGGTGAAGTGGCGGTTGCCCAGCACACAGTTGTTCATGGTGCCCTGCCCCTGAGCGATGCTCCGCAATCCGGCCACGGGAGCCAGAGCTTTGAACACCACATCGGCAATGCGCTGCGAGGTTTCCACATTGCCCGCCACCACTGCTGCCGGAAACTGGGCATTCACCAAGCAGCCGGGCGGCGCCACGATCTCAATGGGATCCTCCAAGCCGACATTGCTGGGGGCCGTGGGATCCAACAGACAGCGCAGGGCAAACAACACCGCCGAGCGGGTGACGGCCAGGGGCGCGTTCAGGTTTCCCGCCATGGCCGGAGCAGTGCCGGTGAAGTCCACCCGCAGCTTCTCGCCCTCTACTTCCACCTGCACCCGAATCTCAAGGGGCGCGGGCGGATCCCCGTAGCCCTCCAACCAATCCTCAGCCGTGTAGATCCCATCTGGCAGAGCCTGAATCTGCGCCCGCATCCGTCGGCGGCTGTATTCGATCACCCCCGCAATCAACTGCCAAGCCTCTTCTTCTCCAAAGCGGGCCAGCAGCTCCCGAAACCGGCTCACCCCAACCCCGTTGGCCCCCACTTGGGCCTGCAAATCCCCCCGCCGCTGCTCGGCATTGCGCACATTGGCCAGAATTAGGCGCAGCAGATCTTCTTGCCAGTGCAACGCTCCTTCCAGAGAGAGCCTAGCCAGCCGTACCGGCGGGATCACCAGCCCCTCCTGCCAGATTTCGCTGGAGTCGGCGGGCATGGAGCCGGGGCGCATCCCTCCAATGTCGGCATGATGGGCACGGTTCACGGCATAGGCGCAAATCCGGTCGGGATCCCGCCAGCCGGGAATGGCTGCGACCACCGTGACGTCCGGCAGATGGGATCCCCCCTGGTAGGGATCGTTAAGGACAAACACATCTCCAGGGCAGGGGTCGGCTGCCACCACCGCCCGCACCGCCTCCGAGAGGGCTCCCAGATGTACCGGGATGTGGGCCGCCTGGGCAATACAGGCCCCTTGCGCGTCAAACAGAGCTGTGGAGCAATCCCGCCGTTCCTTGATGTTGGCCGAGTATGAACCGCGGATGAGGCGCGCCCCCATCTCTTCGGCAATCCCCGCCAGAGCGTTGGCCATGACCTGCAACCGGATGGGGTTGGAGACAGGACGGTTGCTATCCATACCTCTCCAATCAAAGCCTGCGCCGCAGCCAAACGGCCACCCTGCGGATCCCTTGCCAGAACTGCAAACGACGCTGCCAGCGGTCAAGGGTACGGCGACTCTCGCGCAGACGGTCTCGCAGACGCAGCAACTCAGCCGGGGTGGGAGCCAAAGCCTGCTGAGCTGCTTCTCGCCAATCAGCCATGGCCCGCTCCGTAACCCCAAGAGCCGAGCGCAGGCTCAAAATGATGGGGATAAGGGCGATCAGAGCCAGAAACAGCAGCCCGTTAAGAGCACAAACTGTCCAGACGGCCCATCCTGAAACTCCCATCGGCATTCACAGAGAGCTCCGGGTAGGGATCCCGACAAGCCTCACTGCTGCTGCAGCATCAAGGGGCGCAACACCCGGCCATCCCCCACCACAACCACCGTTGACAGCACCTGCTCACCACGGCGGAAGGTAATCGGCACCGATTGGCCTACCGGGGTATTTTGGATGATCTGCTGCACATGTTGCACGGAGGTGACCCGCTGCCCATCCACTCCAATCAAAATATCGCCCTGGGCCAGACCGGCTCGTTGAGCAGGACCATCCTGGAGCAAGCCGACCACCTGCACCCCCTGAACTCGAAGTGCGGGGCCGAACAGACGACGGCTGATGGCGCTCTGGGCTTGCTCGCCGTTCACCGTTTCAATGGCAACTCCAATGAAGCCGTTGCCGACAGCATAGGAGGCAGGCGACCACTGAATCCCGAAGCTGTTGGCGTCGCTGCTGACCTGAACCGTGGAGCCGTGGTGGTTGTAAGCTTCACCCCCAACCGAGTCGCAGGGGTAGGCCACAACTGCATCTGCCAGCAAGAAGGAGATGGGCAGGGCTAGGGCAAGCTTGAACAGATGGGTTGGTTTCTGCATGGTTCGACCCTGGAAACGGTGAAGTAGAAATGAGCTTGAATCCGCGAAGCACTTGGGTGGATGCACCAGCCAGGTGTGGGCAGCTTGCACCGCCCCTCCCTCAGTGATAAACCCAAAATCGCCAACTGTCGATAGGCTTGGCCGTGCTTCTGGGCTGGATCCCAAGGTTTTGCCGGCCTTCCTGTAGCAATTCTTCAAGGTCTTGGGATCCCTGGCAGCACTGGGTTGGCTCGGCGGGGCTCACAAACCGGCAAAGCGATCGGTGGCTTCCAGGAGGGCGGTGCGGATTCCGGGCTCGGTGATGGAATGGCCAGCATCGGGGATCATCCGAAACTCTGCTTCTGGCCAAGCCTGATGCAGCTCCCAAGCAGAGATGGGCGGGCACACCACGTCGTAGCGCCCCTGGACGATCACCGCCGGCAGATGCCGCAGCCGTCCCACCCCCCTGAGGAGCTGATCCTCCGGATCCAAAAAACCGCCGTGGACAAAGTAATGGCACTCAATGCGGGCAAAGGCCTCGGCAAACTCTCCCCGACCAAAGCGCTCGATGAGCTCTGGGCTGGGGATCAACTTGCTGGTGCTGGCCTCCCAAACAGACCAGGCGCGAGCTGCCCTCAGCCGTACCTGGGGATCTGGGTCGTTTAGGCGGCGGTGGTAGGCTGCCAGCAGGTCATCCCGCTCTTCGGGAGGGATCGGCTCCAGGTAATGTTCCCAAGCGTCGGGGAAAAAGTAGCCGGCCCCCGACTGGTAAAACCAGCGGAGCTCAAAAGGGCGCAAGAGAAAAATGCCCCGCAAGACAAACCCTAGGCAGGATTGGGGGTGGGTTTGCCCATAGGCCAGGGCAAGGGCACTGCCCCAGCTGCCCCCGAACACAAACCAGCGATCAATGCCCAGATGCTGGCGCAACTTCTCGATATCCGCCACCAGATCCCAGGTGGTGTTCTCCCGCAGCTCGGCATAGGGGCGACTTTTCCCGCAGCCCCGCTGATCGAACAGCACCACCCGCCAGCGGCTGGGATCGAAATACTGCCGGTAGATGGGATCGATCCCACCTCCAGGCCCCCCGTGCAAAAACACCACCGGCTTGCCTGCCGGGTTGCCGCACTGCTCGTAGTACAGGGTGTGGAGGGAGGAAACCGCCAGAAAGCCTTGATCGTAGGGCTCGATGGGGGGATAGAGATCGCGCGACATAACTTGAAGCTCTGCTGGTCATCACGCTCAAGGTCTGCGCAGGGCAATGGTGGCCTTGGGCGGGATCCCTTCCTGAAAGGTCTCGCCATCGGCAGCCAGGATGACAAATTGCAGCTCCTGACCCGGCTGGGCGCCCAAATTGCTCCAGGGGATGGCCACCTCCAAACAGGCATCCACCACCGCCTTCACTTGATGGCCGATGGCGTGCCAGGTGTGGTACTCCCCTGCCTGCAAGAGCTGGGCTTGCACCTCCGCCGGATGCTGGCCGGTGCCGGGAGGCGGCAGTGACAACCGCAACAGGTGGCGGTAGTGGTAGTTGAGAGGGGCTTCTGCCGGCAATCCCTGCAGGGGAATGGGGCTGTTGACGGTGACGCGGTTGGGATAGAACCACAGCACCAGCAATTGCCTGGGCCGCTGCACCACCGAGTTAAAATCCAGCCGCAGGTAGAGGTTGAAGTGATCAAACCCGTACCAGAGGCGGCGAACGGCGCTGTTGCGGTGCATGGTGCCTCGGGCCGCTCCAATCTCCACCCGCCCCGCTTGGCTCCACTCCCGTTCTGCCGGACGACCGTTGATGGCCGGGTGGATAAACCCCTGCGGCAGGCGATCCCCTAGGCCGTCATGATCCTCCAGGGGAAATTGCAGCACGGTCGGCACCGCCTCTCCCAAAGCAGTGTAGAGCGCCTGCAGGTGCTCCCGAAACAACTGGTCGAAAACGGCATCATGGGCGGAGGAGTGGCCTGCCCCAAACCACCAGAACCATCGGATCCCTCGGCGGCCCAGAGGGCTTCCCAGGCTTGGGGATTGGCGCGGGGATGATCCTGAATCACCTGGCGGGCCTGAGCCAAGAGCTCCCAAGCGCGGTTTTTCACCGGATCCCCAATCCAGGTGGTGAAGTCCGCCTCAATCCAGGAGCCACTGTGCAGCTGCTCTGCCGGCAAAAACTCAGTGGGAGGAAACTGATCCAGAAACTCGGAGACCGTCACCAAGCGCAGCGCCGGGTGCTGGCTGAGGCGGGTATAGAGGTTTTCCAAGAAGGGCCGGCCATCTTGGGGGTAGTACTCCCAGCAGTTTTCCCCATCCAGAGCGATGGTCACCAGCCAGGGCTGCTCCTGGGGCAGGCGGTTGCGGATGCTCTCCAGATGGCCGATGAGATCTTTGGCGGCAGCATCGGCGGGCATGGCGCTGTAGCTGAAGCCGATCAAATCCGAAAGGCGGTGATCCCGAAAGACGATGGCCAGATCCCCCCGCTCGGTTTCCAGGCGGTAGGGGCGGTAGAGCTTCTCCGGCTCCAGAATGTGGCCCTGCCCATCGCGATGAAAAGGCTGGCCCAGGCTCCACCCCAAAACCCCTTCGTCGGAGATGATCCAATCAAAGCCCTGTTCTTGCACAATCGGCACAATGGCAGGGCTCACCGATTGCTCCGAAGGCCACAGGCCCCGCGGCTCGCGGCCAAAGCGCTCCCGATAGATCTGCTTAGCCCGCTCCAGTTGGGTGTGGACATCCTGCTCCCAGTGAAAGGGGTAGCGAGGTAAGGGCAACCCTGGGCGGGCCACCCGTGCCGAGCGCTCGCTCACCAACAGGGGCAAGATGGGGTGGGTATAGGGGCTGGTGGTCAGCTCCAGTTGGCCGCTGCTCTGCAGTTTGGCGTGTTGGGGCAAGATGGCGCCGAGGATCTGTTGTTGCTTGGCGTAGATCCGCTGCCGATCCGCCAGGGTAAAACCGGATCCCATTTTGATCCAGCCCTCAATCTCAGGATCCTCCTGAAAGAGAGGATCAAACCAAGACAGGTTGTGCCAGGCCAGCAGATCCCCGAAGTCCTGCGGAGTCCAGTACTGCAGACACCAGTTCACCCCCTGAGATTCCCGTTGGTTGTAGAGCTGCCGGTAACGGGGGTAGGGCTCGATCATGGTGGGGTAGTGGCTGTCGAAGAAGCGCTCGACCACAAAGCGCAGTTGATCGGGGCCGAGCTTTTCGACAGGGGATAGGGTCAGTTCCAGGTAAGGATCAAAAGCCGAGCCGGCCACATACTCTTCGATCTGCAGAATCAGGGAGGGCACCAGGTTAATCGTTTGGTGCAAGCGGGGATAGCGCTCCAGCAGCAAGACCAAGTCCAGGTAATCTTTGATCCCGTGTAGGCGCACCCAAGGCATGCGATATTTACCCGCCACCGGACTTTTGTAGAGGGGTTGGTGTTGGTGCCAAACCAGGGCGACGTGCAGCGGGTAAGTCATGGGCGGTACGGGATCCAACCATCACCCGGATACTAGCCCATCTGTCTGGCTGGCGATCGTAAGAAACTCTTGAATGTCTGAGCTCTGCCGGTGTCGATGGCGGTGGGGAAAAGCTTGCCATTCGGCAGATTCCTCAGGAGAATGGCGGCAAAAGGAAGAGCTGAGCCATGACTGCCGCTACCCACCTTCTGGAACAGTCGATCGTTGTCTTTTCCCAAAACTATTTGCCCATTAGCCGGGTCAATATCAAGCGGGCAATCGTGCTGCTGCTAACAGGCAAAGCCGAACCGCTCTCGATGATGAATGTGCCGGTGTGGAAGGTGCGCTCCCCCAACCAGGTCATTGAAGTGCCCGAACATATTCGCCTGACCATCAAGGGCAAAGAGCGCGCTTGGCGCGTGCCCCCTGTGAATCGGCGGGAGGTTTTGCGGCGGGATCACCACACCTGCCAGTATTGTGGCACCACCCACAATCTGACCTTGGATCATGTCGTGCCCCTCTCCAAAGGGGGATCCCACAGTTGGGACAATGTGGTGACGGCTTGCGAACGCTGCAATCAACGCAAGGGCAACCGCACCCCTGAAGAAGCCAACATGCCCCTGCGCAGCAAACCCCGTGCCCCTCTCCACCCGACGGTGGCTTTTGCGGAGCAGTTCTGGCGCGAACACCAAAGTCGGCAAGAGTGACATCCTCCCGGCGCTCATCCTATGGACAGAGCGCGGGCCACCCT
>NZ_JANSHQ010000128.1:0-9913 GCF_047461715.1 Synechococcus sp. R8-2
ATGAGTGTGGGAGTATGTCACGCTGAAGAAATCTACAGGGATCCGGTTGGGGACATGTCGAATCCTGCTGCTGTCCGAGACTTGTCTGCTAGCCTGAAGATCGGCCAGGTGGCTCTAGCAGCCGGCTTGCCTGTACGCACGGTGCGCTACTACGAATCGATAGACCTGCTGAAGCCAACGGTGGAACGGGCGGAGTCCGGCTATCGGCTGTTCGACCCTTCGGTTTTGGTTCGTCTGGCCTTTATCCGCCGCTGCCAGAGCCTGGGCCTGAGCTTAGAAGAAATCCGCCAAATCCTGGATGTCCACGACCGAGGGGAGCAGCCTTGTCCAGAAATTCGCCAGCATCTGCAAGGCAAGCTGCAGGAGATTGAACAGCGAATTGCCGATCTGCAAGCGCTGAAAAGCCAAATTCAAGGTCTCCTCTCCGATTGGCAGATCCCCCCTGCGGCTGCTGATGAAAAAGAGGTGATCTGCCCGATTTTGCAAAAACCAGAGGCCAGGGGCGGCAAGGGCAACAGCCGTTACTCCACCGTTACCGACTTGGCCAAGTTGCGCGGCTGATCCACATCGGCTCCGCGGCGCAAAGCCATGGCATAGGCGAACAACTGCAGAGGGATCACGTTCAGAACCGCCGACAACAGGGGTGTTGTGCTGGGCACCTCGATGATGTGGTCGGCTTTCTCCCGCACCTGGGTGTCTTCGGGGTTGATGAGGGCGATCACCCGTCCCCCCCGCGCCCGCACCTGTTCGATGTTGGAGAGCATTTTTTCGTAGACGGGATCCCGGGTGGCAATGCACACCACCGGCACCCGCTCGTCGATGAGGGCAATAGGGCCATGCTTCATCTCCCCTGCCGGGTAGCCTTCGGCGTGGATATAGCTCACCTCTTTCATCTTCAAAGCTCCTTCCAGGGCAATCGGGGCGTTAACCCAGCGGCCCAGATAGAGCATGTTGGCAACATGATGGTACTGCTCCGCCAGTTGGTCGTAGAGGGCGGCGTCCTTCAGCAGCAGGCTGATCTTGCCCGGCAGCTCGATCAAGGCTTGCAGGTGGGTTTGGATCTGGGCCGGGCTGAGGATCCCTTTGGCTTGGGCCAGTTGCAGGGCCAGCAAATACCCCGCCACCAACATGCCGGTAAACACTTTGGTGGAAGCCACGGCAATCTCCGGACCGGCATGGATGTAGAGAACCCCGGCATCCGCCAGACGGCTGGCCTGGGATCCGATGGCGTTGACAATCGCCAGAGTCGGGATCCCTTGGGTGCGGGCCTCGCTCATGGCTGCCAGCGTATCGACGGTTTCTCCCGACTGGGTTAAGGCCAGCAACAGGTGGTTGGGGCGCAACACCGGCTGGCGGTAGCGAAACTCAGAGGCGTAATCCACCTCTACAGGGGTACGGGCCAAGCTCTCGATGAAGTACTTGAGCACCCAGCAGGCGTGCCAGGCAGTACCACAGGCTACGGCGTGGATGTGCTCAATGTGGGCCAGTTGCGCTTCAGAAAGCGTTAGCCCCTCCAGCGTCACCCGGCCCTGTTCCAGATCCACCCGCCCCCGTAGCGTATCGGTGGTGGTGCGGGGCTGCTCAAAGATCTCCTTTTGCATGAAGTGCTTGTAGCCTCCCTTGGCGGCTGAGACGGGATCCCAGGCCACGGTGATGCTGGATTTGCGCAGCTCCTCGCCGGTAATGCGCAGGTAGCGCACTTGAGACTCCGTGAGAACCGCCATTTCCCCATCTTCTAAGAACACCACCTTGCGGGTATGGCGGACAATGGCAGGCAGATCGGAGGCCACGAAGTTTTCTCCTTCTCCCTCTCCCACCACCACGGCTCCGGCATTGCCCAAACGGGCTGCGATCAGCCGATCCGGCGCCTCCCGATCCAGAGCCACTACGGCGTTTCCTCCCCGCAGTTGCCCCATGACCTGGCCAAAGGCCGCCTCAAAGGAGCCCAGCTCTTCGGTGTAGAGACCCAGCAGTTGGGCGATCACTTCCGTATCGGTTTGGGAGCGAAATGGGATCCCCCGCTCCAGGAGACGCTCCTTTAGCTCCAGGTAGTTTTCCACAATGCCGTTTTGGATCACCACAATGCGCCCGCGCTCGTCGCACTGGGGGTGGGCATTTTCTTCGGTCACGCCGCCGTGGGTGGCCCAGCGGGTATGTCCGATCCCTACCTTGGCCGTGGGCATGTTGGCCGTCAGCTTCACCAGCAGGTTGTGCAGCTTGCCGGTAGCGCGGACAACTCTCAATCCTTCTTCGGGATCCACTGTGGCAATGCCGGCAGAATCATAGCCCCGATACTCCAAGGTGCGCAGGCCCTCCAACAGGATGGGGGCAGCCCACTGAAAACCCACGTAGCCGACAATGCCACACATTCCTCACACCTCAACCTCAGTCGCGCCAGCGTTGCGTAGCAATACAGGCAACACCTTATCCGCAAAGCCTACCCCAGGTTGGGGATCCCTTCAACGGCTTTGGCCGCCGTTGTTACCTCAGCGGGTCATCTCAGGGATCCCAGACTCCCGCTAGAGAGAGGGGAAAGGCAGCCAACTTATGGGGAAGTCTGCGGCTGCCATCCTTGGGATCCAGAGACAATCCCCTGGGCAAAAGAGACGGGCGCAAAATGGAACTGATAACCTTCGGCCACCGCGGGCTGGATCCCATCTTCCCCAGGGACGCTGGAGACCAAGTTGCTCAGCCCCAATACCAACTCTCGAATGCCGCGGCGAAACTGGGGATCCCCGGTCAGCTCGTCGATGTCGGCGGTAATTTTTTGCATATTCTGAAAGGTGATGCGGGCGGAATCGAGGGTTTGGCGCAGAGTAGCTAAAGTGCCCGGATCGTTGAGGCTGGCGGCAATCTGCTGCAGATCTTCGGTAGCTTGGGCCACGTTCTCCGCAGCCGCTCGCACCTCGGCCAGGATCTGGCGCACATCGGCCTGGAGTTGTGGATCGGTAACCAGCGGGCGCACCGCGCTCGACATGGCCTGGAGATCGGCGCTCACCTGCTGAATGTTCTCCAGGACGGCGTTAAGGGAAGTGCGGTTTTGATCCACCAGGGCGGTGAATTGATCGGCAGCCGCTTGAAAACTGCGGGCAGTTCCCCTTACAGCCCCAGCCGCGTCTTGGATGGCCGTGGCAGCCATGGTGAATTGCAACAAGTCCAGATCTTCGGTGCGAATAGCCGCTACCTGCTCTTCTACGGTTTCTGAAAGACTGGCTACGCTATTGGCGACGCGGGTGAGCCCTTCTAGGGTGGCGTTAAGGGTGTCGAAGAGCTCATCGTCGTTGATCCGTGTGAGCAACTGATCCAGCCGGATCAATAACTGGCCAAAATCCACTCCAGGTTTGCCCTCCACCACATCCCCATCGCAGATGATTTGACTGCTGTCGCAATCCGCTGCCAGAGGGGATCCCGTTGCCGCCTGACCCCTCCCCTGGGGCAGGATGTCCATCACCGTTTCCCCCACCAACCCCGTCTGTTTGGTTACAAACAGGGCGTTGCGGGGAATAGCCAAAGGCTGGTCAATGGCCACCTGCACCTCCACTTGATTGGGTTGAGGCGTGATACGCTCCACCCGACCTACGGTTACCCCCCGCAGCCGCACACTGGATCCCTCGGCCAGCCCGGCCACGTTGGTATAGGTGACGGTAAATTGAAAGCCGCGACTGCCAAAGCGCAGGTTGTAGATCCACAAAAACAGGCCGGCAAAGCCCAGCGCCCCCGCCAGGATCAACAGGCCCACTGCCCCTTCTCGCACTGCTCGCGAACGCATCACACCTGCCCCGCCACTTGAATTGGCCCTTCTACGCTACCGCTGAAAAACTGCCGCACAAAGGGGTTATCGCACGTTTCAATCTGCTGCACGGATCCCTCCCACTGCACCCGCCCCTGAGCCAACAGGACAATGCGGTCGGTGGCGCGGTAAATGGTGCTGTGTTGGTGGGTCACCACAATGTAGCTCTCACAGGCTTTTTTCACCTGCTGCAGCTCCCGAATGAGATCTTCAATCACCGTCGAAGCAATGGGATCTAAACCCGCAGTGGGCTCGTCGTACAGCAGCAATTGGGGCTCATCCTGGGGCAGAGAAGGATCCTCCATAATGGCGCGGGCGAAGCTGGCCCGTTTGCGCATCCCCCCCGAGAGTTCTTCTGGCAGGTTGTGCTCTTTGCCCGCCAGTCCCACCGCCTCCAGCTTGGCGGCCACCAATTCCTGAATACGGGAGCGGGGCAACTGCGAGTGCTCGTAGAGCAAAAACCCCACGTTTTCTTCCACCGTCAGGGAGTCGAAGAGGGCGGCCTGCTGAAACACCATCCCTACTCGCAAAGGGGGAGTTGCATGATGGGCTTGAATCTCCGGGAGCGGGATCCCGCACCAGAGCACTTCTCCAGCGTCTGGCTCCGTTAGGCCGGCGATGATGCGCAGCAGCGTCGATTTCCCGGTGCCCGAAGGCCCCACCAGGCCCAGGGCCTCACCCCGGTACACCTTCAGATCCACGTGGTCAAGCACCACCGTCGAGCCGAAGCGCTTGGAAACTTGGCGCAGCTCCACCAAGGGGGCAGTGCTCTGCACTGCTGGCATGCTCAGAACCTCCGCCCTCGCCAAAGGCTGGAGCCTATTTTCCGCGGCCTGCTGCTCCTTTGGGCTGTCTATGCTGCTTCTGAAGCACTTGACCAATGATTTCAAGCAAAACTGGGGGCTCAGGATGCTTCCCTCCTTGAGTCGGCTTCACTGCTAGTTTAGGAGTCGGTGGGGGCCGAGGCAATGAAGCAGCCCACAGCCCTATCAAGGCGGATCAGGGATCCCTGGCGATAGGCCCAAGCCGTACCTCTCCTCTCCATTCTCTCTGCTCTGGGGCTCAGGGGCGAGGTCTTCCTCAAGGGCAGTCACCCAACCGGAGGGGACGATTTCCATCTCGTCTGTAACCCCTGCTCTTTTCTCTTCCCTCTTCTCTCCGTCAGCCAGCTCCGGCTGTTCATCCTGCTCCGAATTGAGTTTCACGCGCCGCGAGAAACCCCAGACAAATAAGGGGATCACGGCCACCACCATCCCCCACTCCGGGATCTCGATTTGGGGGAAAAACACTTCCAACAACATGGTGCTCCCCACCAGGGCAATGATGGCAAAAGCGGCATCTTCCAGGTGAGAGAACTCATCCAACCAACGCAAAAACAGAGAAGCCATGTAGCGCATCAGGGTAATGCCGAGAATGCCGCCGAGGATGATTACCCAAGCCTTGCGGGAGACACCCACCGAAGCAGCGATGCTGTCGAAAGAAAAGACCAGATCCGTCAGTTCCACCATCACCAGGGTCTGCCAAAAATTGGCGTGGCGGGTGATGTCCTGTTCTTGGCCTTCCTTCTCCCCCCGAAAATGCTGCCAGGCTAGCCAGAGCAGGTAGCAGGCTCCCAAAAACTGTGCGGGTGGATACTCCACCAACCAAACTGCCGCGAAGACAATGGCAATGCGAAAGCTGTAAGCGCCGATGATGCCCCAGCGCAAGGCCCGATTCTGCTGCTGGGGGGTGGGCAGATGCTTCACCAGAGCCGCCAGGGCAACGGCGTTGTCCGCAGAGAGGGCGGCCTCCAAAAACACCAAAGCCGCCACCAAGAAAATATCTGTCCAGGTGAAGGACTGAGTCATCCCTTGCGCCAGGATCAAGGTTGCCCCCATCGCATCTGTTGCATTTTTGACAAGTGTTGCATCAATTAGCATATTCGCGCGTTTTGTCCGCCCCAGTCAGTCCAACACAGCAGTTAACCAGCGTAGGAACCCTCCCCATCTTCGGATAAAGGTACCCCAGAAAAAGGCATGAACCCAGTTAGGTGACCAGAGGCAACACCCTCAAACTCCCGAAGGATGGGAAAGAGAAAGCCCAAGCCTAAACTATGGCCTGAGTATAGCCTGTTTGGCTCAGGATCCATTTACAGTTCTTAACCTTCTGAAATCTGGCCATCCTCTGTTGGATCTCCAGTGGGGCCGGATGAGCTCAGTCGAGCCGCCAGCCGTTGTCCACAGCGCAGGATCTGGCCTGCCAGAATCGCCGCCCCGAAACCGTTATCGATGTTCAGCACTCCCACCCCCGCCGCGCAAGAGTTGAGCATCGTGAGCAGGGCAGCCAAGCCTTGAAAGCTGGCCCCGTAGCCAATGCTGGTGGGCACAGCGATCACCGGACAATCCGCCAGACCCGCCACCACACTGGCCAAGGCCCCCTCCATGCCCGCCACCACGATCAGCACGTCTGCTTGCAGGGCCGCCCAGTTGTGCAGCAGCCGATGGATCCCGGCCACCCCCACATCCCAGAGGCGCTTCACCTGAAACCCAGAAAGCTCGAGCGTGAGGGCGGCTTCTTCTGCCACCGGTAAGTCGGCAGTGCCGGCGGAGATCACGCTGACCTGTCCAGGATGGCTGACCACCTGCTGGGACGGGATCCAACACAAGCGGGCCACCTGGGAATACTGCACCTGGGGCAAGCGGCTGCGGATCTCGGCATACACCTGGGCTTCGATGCGGGTGGCCAAGGCCAGGGATCCCCGCTGGTGGAGTTGCTCCAGGATCTGGGCAATCTGATCTGGGGTTTTGCCCGGCCCCCACACGGCTTCGGGAAAGCCCGTGCGCAAGGGACGGTGGTGATCCACATGGGCGAAATCTCCCACCGGCTCGAAGGGCAGAAAGCGATAGGCTTGCAGGGCTTGCTCTGGGGTGAGCTTCCCTTGGGCCACCGCCCGAAACAGATCCTGCAGCGCTGTCGTAGAGGGGGGGGTCATGGAGGATGAGTTAATCTGCAACACTCGGCTTGGATCTTGCCTGGATCTACTGGGCCAAAGACCCGCGCGGGAAAAACAACACCGGATGCCAACTTTGCCGCAAAATCTCGCCGGTTAGGCTGCGAACCGACCACTCCCAAAAGCTGCCCACATGGGGGGAGGCAGTGGCAATGGCCGTCATGTCTTCATCGGCAGCAGTAGCCAGGATCTCTTTGAGAGGGGATCCCACCCGCACCAGGGTGCGCAGCTGTACGGGCTTCACCTGCTCGCTCAGGGGTTCAAGCACCTGGGCCAGGTCAGCCTCGGCTTTGCGTTGGAGCACCTCCACCGGAGTTCCTTGGTTGCGGCGGGCGCTGGGATCCACCACGTAGAGCAGGGTAAGCGTCTGGCACTGGGAAGTACCGGGCAGCAGGTGGCCGAGATGGTTCAGCAACTGCTGACGCGGCTGCTCAAAGTCAAAGGGCACCAAGAGGCAGCGAAACAGGTGGCGGCTGCGCAAGCGCAATTCTTCCAGGGTAAAGGTAGCCAGCAGCTGGGGGCGCATCACCAGTAGAGGGATTTTCAGCTTCGGCAACAGCGTCATGGTGGTGCTGCCGAACAATTTTTCGGCGAGCAGATTGTGGGTGCCCATGCCTGTGATTAACAGATCGCAGCCGTAGGCTTGGATCCCTTTTAAGATCGCCTCTGCCGGCTTGCCCACCTGCACCAGAGCCTTGACTTCCAACCCCGCCGGGATCGGGTTCAGCAGCTTCTGCAACTGGGCCTGCTCCGCCTGGATTTCGGGGGTAATGTCGTCGGGAATGCCGATGTCGTCCTCTTGCCAATCTACGCTGCGGACGAAGGTGACGCGCTCGATGCCATTGCTGTGCAGATCTTCTAGACACTTGCCAAAACGCTGCAGGCCATCTCGGCGGTCGGTGGCAATTAACACGTTTTTAAACATATCGTTTTGAGCATTAGGAGAGAGGGTAGCCGGCTCAAGAGCAACGCTTTGGCCCGCAGCGATCCTAAGCTAACACCTTGCGGGGTTGTTCCCAAGGCAGCAGCTCCGGATCCCTCTTCGGCATCGGTTGCTCAGCGGTTGGGATCTGCCAGGTTGCGAAACTGGGTGTACTGGCTTTCGAACAGCAGGCGCACAGTGCCGGTGGGGCCGTTGCGATGTTTGGCAATGATGACCTCGGCAATGCCGCGATCGCTGGTGTTGGGATCGTAGTATTCCGGGCGGTAGATCATCATCACCAGATCGGCATCCTGCTCGATGCTGTTGTGAACTAGCAGCCCGTTGGCCACAAAGTTGTGGTGGCGGGGCATCTCGATGTCGTAAACCGGCTGAGGCTCCCCTGGCTCGCTGATGAACACCACCGGATCCCAGATCAGCCCCTCCTGCACCACCACCGCCACCTCTTCCTCCAATTGCAGCTCGTCCAAGGTTTTCCAGCCCTGTTGGGTGAAAAAGGGGTGATTGCCGGTGGCGCGAATGGAAAAGTTGAGGCGGGTCTTCAGAACACAGGTGGGCTGCCGACCACTGCAAAACACTTTCACAGGCTGTTGGGGCACCAAGCGCCCGCGCCCGTTCAAGCTGAGCAGGCGGGGCAGTTCCGCCGAAGCCGGCAGGGCCGCCAGTTGATCCAGCCGCCAGATCTTGCCGCGATCCGCATCCATCACCTGCGTATCCCCGGCCAGACAGCCCGATTCCCGCAGATCTGCCAGCTGTGGACGTTTGTCGGAGCGAGACTCAACAGCTCGACTGAGCTGAGAAAGCACCAGCACCGGCACCATCAGCTCTTTGGCCATGGCCTTGAGGCCACGGGTAATGCGCGACAGCTCCTGCACCCGGTTGTCAGCAGCGGATCCCTGCATCAGTTGTAGGTAGTCGATCAACACCATCCCCAACGTTCCCCCCTGTTCCGCCTGCAAACGCCGCGCTTTGGAGCGAATTTCTGTAACGGTACAGTCGGGGGTATCGTCGATGAACAGGGGCAATTGCGATAAAAAACCAATGGCTTGTCCCAGGCGCTGCCACTCGTGTTCGCTGATGCGCCCAGAACGCAGACGGCTGCTGTCGATGCGGGCTTCGCTGGCCAAAAGCCGCTGCACCAGTTGCTCCCTCGACATTTCCAAGCTAAAGATGGCGACCGGCTGCTTGGCATAGGCAGCCACATTCTGGGCAATGTTGAGGGCAAGACTGGTTTTCCCCATCGAGGGACGACCGGCCAGAATCAGCAAATCGGATCGCTGCAAGCCCTGGGTCAAGTTATCCAGGTCGATGAATTTGGTCGGGATCCCCGGAAGCTGTGCCCCGCTTTGGAACTTCTCTTCCAAATCCGAGAAGATATTGACCAAAACCTCAGAGGCCGGGATAAGACTGCGCTGCACTCGCTCTTGGGTGAGGCCAAACACCTGCTGCTCGGCTTGATCCATTACCTGAGACAGGGGCTGACTGGTATCGTAGGCCAAACGAGCCAAGGTATTGCTCACCTGGATCAACTGGCGGCGCATGTATTTATCCATCACCAGGCGAGCATACTGGTCGATGTTGACGCTGCTGACGGTTTGCTCCAGCAGACGACGGATCGCCCCTGTTCCCCCCACCCGCTCCAGAAGATGATGATCCGCCAACCAGGCAGACACAGTCATCAGGTCAGTGGGTTGGCCTTGGCTGTGCAGTTGGAGAGCAGCCCGGTAAATCTCTTGGTGGGCAGAGATATAGAACATCTCTGGACGCAGAAACTCCGCGACCCGCACCAACGCATCCGGATCGAGGAGAATGCCCCCCAGGATTTCCTCCTCGGCTTCAATGTTTTGAGGAGGAAGCCGATCCCCACCCGTTAAGTCGTAATCGCTGATCACCACAAGCCAGGATAGGAAAATCAACCCAGCCCTAGGGCAACCGGCCTCTCAGCCAGTCAGCTCCAATCGTCAGGCGGGTCAAGCTCTAGGCTGAGCATACCCGCTTGTTGCCTAAGGCAAAAACCCTACTCACCCCGGGATCCCTCACGGGAACTCAGGGATCCTCAGAAGGTGAGTCCTCATTCGGGAGTAACCTGAATGCGCAGCGTAGCAGTAACTTCGGGGTGTAACTTTACCTGCACGGGATAAACCCCGGTTTTTTTGATTTCCTCGTTGAGGAGAATGTTGCGGCGGTCGATATC
>NZ_JANSHQ010000129.1:0-5011 GCF_047461715.1 Synechococcus sp. R8-2
ATTGACTAGAGTCATGCTCTCCTTTCGACGGTTTGAGCGTGTGGCTGAGGTGAATCGCTGCTCATTTGGCCTGAAGAAGTTGGCCGGGAGAACGCTGCATGTCCCGTTTTGTGTTCGGCTCGGAGGAACTTGCGCCACTGCTCAGGCAGCAAGGTTGGCGGTTTACCACTGGATATCTGCACATTCACCTCAAGGGACTGGATCCCTCTGAGGGTGCGGAACCCTGGGTGTTGACCTACTACCACGGCAGGCTGCTTTTTTCTGCCGATCAACCCCTCAACACGCAAATCCTGCTGAAACGACTCTCCCGCTTTATTCCTCGCCTCAACTTGGAATGGCCACAGCGGGCCATCTCGGTGGTGCAAGAGCGCTTGATGAAAGACCATTCCTTACCTGAGCTGCTGGAGGCTATCACGCAATTGGGCCTGCTCAAGCCGGGGGAGCTGGAAGATGCCCTGTGGCTCAACCTGCTTACCGATTTCGACCGCTACCTATTCGAACGGGCAGGCACCTGTTACTTTGAGGTGCAGGAGCAGGTCGCCCAAGAGGCCCCCATTGGCGGGTTTGAGTTGGAGCCGCTGCTGCAAGAAGCCGCCCGGCGCCACGATCGCTGGGCAGATTTGAAGGTGGCGATCCCAACCCTGTTGGCGGTGCCGGTGGTCAATTGGGAACGGGTCAACCGCTACCGCATCACCGATGAGCAACGACAGAAGCTCCACACCCTCACCAAAGATGGCCAGTCGCTGGAAGCAATCGCCAAGAAGCTGTGCCGGGATCGGCTGGAGGTGGCCAATCTCTTTGCCTCCTGGGCGAAAAAAGGTTTGGTCAGCCTACAAACACCCCAAGAGCTGCTGCAGACCAAGCGCCACAACCCGATAACCATCTTGGCGGTGGACGACAGCGTGGTGATGCAGGAAATCCTACGGCAGTATTTGCCCAACTATCAGGTGATTACAACGGGCAACCCCGCCGAGGTGCTTCCTTTGTTGTTTCAGCATCGGCCCCACCTGTTGTTGATGGATATCGCCATGCCGGGGATCGATGGTCTAGAGCTTTGCCGCATTGTGCGCAGCTTAGAAGAGTTTAAGTCCCTTCCCATCCTGATGGTTACCGCTCGCGATGGTCTGCTGGCCCGCATCCGCGGCAAATGGTCGGGGGCAACCGCCTACTTGACCAAGCCCTTCAACGAAAGTCAGCTTAATGCAGAGGTGAAGCGGCTTCTGGCCCAACAGCCGCCTGCCCACAGACAAAATCCTCTGTCGGTTCAGGGAGGCAGAACAGGTCATCCTGCCCTGTTTCAGGGATCCCCCCGTTCCCTCGAGGATCAAGCCAAGGCGTAGTGTCCTTCTGAGTTGATCCCCGTCGCCATTGGCTTTCCTGTCAAAATCAACAAAGGTTTTATGTTAGATAAGAAGTCAACTCAAGAGACCATAACTTGTCTGGGCTGACTGCTAATGTCAATGGATTGATAGCTCATTAGGACATGCCCAAAAGAGAAAAATAGGTTGCCGGGGATTTCAGAAACAAGAGACGAAGTAAGCATCCCATACACTGAAAACTTATCCGATCAACCTTCCTCATTGTCATCACGACCGGCTACTTCAATCTCTCTCAGGAACTGGCTTTTCCCCGCTGGCATTAGAGGTCGTTTAAGCCTTAGAGAAGCCTCACAAGGCTTCTGGCAAAAGAGTCCATACTAAGGGTACCGACAAACAAGCCCTGAAGACATGAAATAAAGATCGAACAGGGTTCAGCAGGCACTTCTGAAGGCAAACCAGAAATATTAAACGCTGTCGTGGATCCCGGCAAGATCAATGAGAGGGAGAAATCAAGCAGAAATTGCTCAGGATCCATGGACAGGGATCCCAAGAATACGTAAAATCGAGTAAAGAATGTAAAGAAAACGCCACACTTCTCCAATTGGTCCCGATCCCCAAGGAGCATTATGCTGCGACTGGAACACATTAGCAAAATCTATCCCACCGGTGAGGTGCTCAAGGATGTGAACTGGGAAGTTAAGCCTGGGGATCGCGTCGGCCTAGTGGGAGTAAACGGGGCCGGAAAGACCACCCAGCTCAAGATTATCTGCGGGCAAGAAGAGCCGACCAGCGGCGAGGTGATCCGCCCCACCAACCTGCGCATCGCCTATCTCACCCAAGAATTTGGAGTGGATCCCGCCCGAACGGTGCGAGAAGAGTTCTGGACAGTCTTTCAAGAGGAAAACCGCATTCACCAAGAAATTGCCCAAATCACCCAACAGATGGAGCAGGCGGACGCGGACACGTTGGAAACCCTTTTGCGCCGTCTAGATCGTCTACAGCGCCAATTTGAGAGTTTACATGGCTATGAACTGGAGGCGCGTATTGAGAAAATCCTGCCGGAAATGGGGTTTGAGCCGGAGGACGGGGATCGGTTGGTGAGCGCCTTCAGCGGCGGCTGGCAGATGCGCATCAGCCTGGGGAAAATCCTGCTGCAAAAACCCGATTTGATGTTGCTAGACGAGCCGACCAACCACCTAGACTTGGAGACCATTGAGTGGCTGGAAAACTACCTCAAGAGCTTGACGATCCCCATGGTGATTGTTTCTCATGATCGAGAGTTTTTGGATCGGCTTTGCACCCAAATTGTGGAGACGGAGCGAGGAGTTTCTACGACATACTTGGGTAACTATTCTCAATACCTACTCCAAAAAGCTGAACGGCGAGAGGCACAACAAGCTGCCTACGAACGTCAGCAAAAGGAAATTGAAAGGCAACAAACCTTCATCGATCGCTTCCGGGCCAGTGCCACCCGCAGCACTCAGGCCAAAAGCCGCGAAAAACAACTGGAAAAGATCGAGCGGGTCGAAGCGCCCATTGGCGACGTGCGTACCCTCAAGTTTCGCTTTCCCCCTGCTCCCCGCAGTGGTCGCGAGGTGGTGAAGATCGAGAATTTGACGCACATTTATGGAGATAAGATTTTGTTTTTGGGTGCGGAGCTGTTGATCGAGCGTGGGGATCGCGTCGCCTTTCTGGGGCCCAATGGGGCAGGAAAATCCACCCTGCTGCGTCTTATCACCGGCCTAGAGCAACCTACCGAGGGATCTGTGAAATTGGGAGCACACAATGTGATCCCTGCCTACTTCGAGCAAAATCAAGCAGAGGCTTTGGATCTGAGCAAAACCGTCTTGGACACCATCCATGACGAAGTGCCCGACTGGAAAAACGAAGAAGTGCGCACGCTGTTGGGTCGCTTTTTGTTCAGCGGCGACGCCGTTTTTAAGAAAGTAGCGGCTTTGAGCGGGGGAGAAAAAGCCCGCTTGGCGTTGGCGAAAATGCTACTTCAGCCGGCCAACCTACTGATTTTGGATGAGCCCACCAACCACTTAGATATCCCGGCCAAAGAGATGCTGGAAGAAGCTTTACAGCATTACGATGGCACGGTGATCCTTGTTTCTCACGACCGCTACTTTATCTCAAAAGTGGCCAACAAGATTGTAGAGATTCGCAACGGAGAGTTGGTCGCCTACCAGGGCAACTATCACTACTATCTAGAAAAGATCGCTGAAGAGAAAGAGAAAGCCCGACAAGAGCGAATCGCTGCCGAAAAACGAGCCAAAGAGCGAGAAAAACAGAAAGCCAAAAAGGCAGCCGGCAAAACCTAAGGAGCCAAAGCAATGTTTACGGGTCTGGTTCGAAGTTTGGGCACAGCCCAGTTGATCAATTCTTCACAGCTACGGGTTACCTGTCCCCGGTTGCAACCTCAGTTGGCCTATGGAGATAGCGTGGCGGTGGACGGCCTTTGCCTGACGGTGGTGGAGATTCTGCCCGATGGATTTTTGGCCGATGTTTCGCCGGAAACCCTGCGGCGCTCGACTTGGGGCCAGGGATCCCTCGGCCCGCGCACAGTCAACCTGGAACCGGCGCTGCGGGTAGGAGACAAGTTAGGGGGGCATTTTGTCAGCGGCCATATCGATGGGGTGGGGCAACTGTGGGATCAAGCCGCCACCGGCAACGCCTGGGAGCTGAGCTTCAAGGTTCCTGAAGAGATCGGGCGTTACATCGTACCCAAGGGCAGCGTGGCGGTGAATGGGGTGAGCTTGACCATTGCCGAAGTGCGCCAAGGGGGCTGCTGGTTCAAGGTGGCTGTGATCCCCCAAACCTACCGCGAGACCAACCTTTCTCAGCTCCAAGTTGGGGATCCCGTCAACATAGAGGCGGATATTTTGGGCAAGTATGTGGAAAAATTGCTGGGCTTGCTGCCCCCCGAGAGCAGCGTTTCTCTGGAGTTTCTGGCCGAGCATGGCTATATCTAGGTACCTTTCCCATGATCCACCCCGAGGAAGTTGAGCGCCTGCGCGGCGTAAATGTTTATCTCATTGGGATGATGGGCAGCGGCAAATCCACCGTGGGATCGGAGCTGGCAGCCCAGTTGCGCTTTCAATTTTTCGACACCGATGGTCTGGTGGAGCAGGTGGGGGGTTCTTCCATCGCTCAGATCTTCGCCGAGCATGGGGAAGCCTACTTCCGGGATCTGGAGACGCAGGTGTTGGCCCAGTTGAGCAGCTACACCCGGTTGGTGATCGCCACAGGCGGCGGCATTGTGTTGCGCCCCAAAAATTGGAGCTACTTGCACCATGGCCTCACCGTTTGGCTGGATGCGACCCCCGAGCTGATTTGGCAGCGGCTCAAGCGGGATCCCGGCCAACGCCCCCTGCTGCAAACCCCCGACCCCCAAGCTGCCCTGTACAAGCTGATGCAAGAGCGAGAGCCGTTCTACGCCCAAGCCGATGTGCGGGTGCCCATCCGGTCAGAAACTAGCCCGCCCCAGTTGGTTGAACAGATCTGGCAAGCCATTCGCGCCCGCTTGCGAGACGGGATCCCCTCCTAGCCACCTCGCGCCCAACACAAAAAGGGATCCCATGAGGGATCCCTGAACTCTTTAGTTTTTGATTTTTGATTACTCAAGATTCGCCGGGAGCGGATCCCTGACGAGACCAGAACGGCTTCCTTTAGAGCGCATTGCCGCGGGG
>NZ_JANSHQ010000130.1:0-6661 GCF_047461715.1 Synechococcus sp. R8-2
GCCTTGGTGGTTTCGGGTATCGCTCTTAACCCAAACGGTCTGACGGTTCATCTTAAAGTTCCTCCCATCTGCAGTCAAAGGGGTCAAAAAAGTGAGGTTGGAAAACGGGACTCGATTCAGTGGCTATGGAAGCGGCGGCAGTGCAACACCACTGCAATATAATGAAGTGCAGCCACCGCCGAACTAAGCATCTCGCGCCAGCCCGGAGTTCAATCTCATCAATCAACTGAGGCCGGGGAAGAGAAGCGACGAGAGCTAACCCCTATCGATAAATGGATCCCATATTGCTATTGGGTACAAGAAGTTTAGCACCAACTCCATGAGAACATCGCTAAGAGTTGTAGATTAAAATAAAAAGCTCTAGATTTTCCTAAAGTCTTGTTGCAAAACCAGGAATAGGGTCACTTAATCTTCTTCAAAGAGCCAGTTGTAAATCTTGCTCAAGTGGGGCCAAGCAGGACGGCGGTTCCCTCCCTCTTGCAGGTTGGATTTGACACCCTCAATCTGCTCGGGATCCCGTGCCAAGATTTGCTTAATGGCCTCCACCTGCTGGCGTACCCCGGTTTTTTTCAGCTCCAGCATGGCTAGGGTCAGATTCACACGGGGCTGGGCATCCACCGGATCCAACTTCACAGCAGTCTGGGCGGCCTTCAGAGCTTTTTCCGCCTGCCCCTCCAGAAGGTAGAGCCAGGACAAGCACGTCCAAGCCGCCGCCGCCTTTGGGGATCCCTTACAGATCGACTCAAAAGAGGGAATTAACGTCTTGGCTGCTTCCCCGGATTCATAGCGCCGAATCCCTTCCTGAAACAATTCTTCAATTTTTTGGCTCATCTCCCCCAACCCAGCACATCAACCTATTGACAAAATCGACAAGCTACCCGTGTAGGGTCGCTCTTGCCTGCTCGCTCATCTGTTGTAGCGCACTGCCGCTGGGGAGAGGGATCCCTTCTCCTTCGGCCAGCCAGAGCCAGTACTCGATATTGCCGGCAGAGCCGGTAATGGGCGACCACGTGTAGCCTTGCACCTGCCAACCCTGGGCCACGGCCGAGCGCATCACCGTCTCCAGCACGCGGGCATGGACAACCGGATCCCGTACCACCCCCTTTTTACCCACCTGGTCTCGGCCCGCCTCAAACTGGGGCTTCACCAGCAACAGCGCCTCCCGTGGGAAACGCAACAGGTTCCACAGCGGAGCTAGCACCTTAGTCAGGGAAATAAAAGACAGGTCTACCACCGCCAAATCCGGCCAGCTCTGGGGAGGTGCCTCGCTTCCGTACAGATCCTCCGGCTGCAGATGGCGCAAGTTGGCCCGCTCCTTTAGGATCACCCGCGCATCCGTTCGCAAAGACCAGGCCAGTTGCCCATAGCCCACATCCACTCCGTAGACCCGCTGGGCTCCCCGTTTCAACAAGCAGTCTGTAAAACCTCCTGTGGAAATGCCCGCATCCAAACAAATACGACCCTGCACCTGAACAGGAAAAGTTTGCAGCGCCCCCTGTAGCTTTTCTCCCCCCCGTGAGACAAAAGCAGGCCCAGACTGGACTTGCACCGCTGGATCCCCGCTCACCCAGGTTCCAGGCTTTTCCGCCCGCACCCCATTTAGAAAGACTTCTCCTGCCAAAATGGAGCGTTGCGCTTGCTGGCGTGAGGAAAAATATCCGCGCTCCACCAACCAGCTATCCAGACGCACCCGCTTGGCCATCTCGCCGGTGCCTCACCTTGCATAGATCTTCCCGCCCATTAGAATAGGCGAGCGGGATCCCAACTGACCAGAATTGAGGGATCGCCAACAGCAGATTAGCCGAACCGTCCGCTCACGTACTCTTCCGTTTCCCGATGGGCGGGAGAGTTAAAGATTTTCTCAGTGCGGTTAAACTCCACCAGCCGTCCGTAGCGAAACCCCTCTTCGTCGACTTCAGTGTTGAAGAAAGCGGTAAAGTCGGAGACCCGCGCTGCCTGCTGCATGTTGTGGGTAACGATAATGATCGTGTAGCGACGGCCCAGTTCCTTGAGCAACTCCTCAATGCGCAACGTGGAGATTGGATCCAACGAGGCACAAGGCTCGTCCATCAGGATAACCTCCGGCTGGATGGCCAAGGTGCGGGCAATGCAAAGACGCTGCTGCTGTCCCCCCGAAAGGGAGAGCCCACTCATCTTCAGCTTGTCTTTCACCTCATCCCAGAGGACGGCCTGACGCAATGTGCGCTCTACCAGCTCATCCAAGTCTCCTTGGTAGCCGTTGATCCGTGGCCCAAAGGCAATGTTGTCGTAGATGGACTTCGGGAAGGGGTTGGGCTTTTGGAACACCAGGCCAACTCGCCGCCGCACTTCAGCAGGATCTACATCGGGATCGTAGATGTTTTTCCCGTGAAAAATGACGGATCCCTCTACTCTCGCCCCCGGGATCAGATCGTTCATGCGGTTAAAGCAGCGCAGCAAAGTACTCTTGCCGCAGCCGGAAGGGCCAATAAAAGCAGTGATGTGATTCTTGGGAATCTTCAGAGAAACCTGCTTCACCGCCAAATGAGAGCCGTAGTAAACACTGACTGCTTGCGTTTCCAGCTTAACAGTTAATTTGGCAGACTTCTCAGAGGAATCAGGAGTGCCGGGAAATGGAGGGCGCATAGGAATACCAGAGGTAGACGTTGCTTCAGAACCCAAACTCAAAATCGAAGAATAGTGAGGCAAAAATCTCAGAAGAACCAGATCAGATAGTAATGGTTTCCTGACGACGACTCAGCAGCAGCCGGAAACTGATCGTGGTGATCAAAACCAGAATCACCAAAGCCAAGGCTCCTCCCCAAGCAATTTTCTGCTGGTTCTCGAAGGGAACAATGGCAAAGTTGTAGATCAGCACCGCCAACGAGGCTACTGGCTTCAGCAGACCATCAGGCCATAGAAAGCTGAACAGAGCAGTAAAAATTAGAGGTGCAGTCTCCCCAGCTGCTCGGGCAATGGCCAAGGTCACTCCCGTCAGAACGACCGGCAAAGCAGCTGGCAAAACGACCCGAAACACAGTCTGCACCCGCGAAGCTCCCAAGGCGTAGGCGGCAGCCCGAGTGTCCGCCGGCACCAAGCGCAGAGCCTCCTCGCAGGAGAGGATGATGATCGGCAAAGTCAATACCGATAGAGCTACTCCGCCAGAAAGGGCAGAAAAGGTCTTGGTGGAAAGCACCAGCACCCCATAGGCGAACACGCCAGCGATGATGGAAGGAACCCCCGTCAGCACTTTGATAATGAAACGCAGAGATGATGCTGTAGAACTGTTCTGGCCGAACTCCGAGAGATAGATCGCAGCAAATAGACCAATAGGGAAAGTGATTGTAATGGCAATCGATACCACAATGATCGTTCCCAGCACAGCGTTGCCAAAGCCGCCTACCTGATCGCCAGGAGGAGGAGGAAGCTGGGTTAAGGTCTGCCAATTGAAGCGCTCAATGCCATTGACGAAAACATAGTAAAGGATGGAAGCGAGCACAAAAATCGCAAAAATGCTGGAAGCAAAGATCAGGCCTGTCATCACCCAGTCCAGCACGACGCGCTTGGATCTGACTTTGCGTTTGAATAAATTGGCCTGTGCTGCCACTTGTGTCGCCATGTTCCTCTACTCCCGAGAAGCCGTCAAAGCAAACTTGACCTGACGAACCATCAGCTCAGCGATGATGTTGACCACCAGCGTAATGACCAGCAAGATCAAAGCCGCATACATCAGAGCCGAGATCTGCTCGTCGGCTGCTTCTGCAAACTCGCTGGCCAGCAATGCAGGGATGTTGCTGGCAGGAGCCAAAAGCGAGACTCTAATCCCCCGCGCATTGCCAATCAGCATTGCCACCGCCATGGTCTCGCCCAGGGCGCGTCCCAAACCCAGCACCACAGCCCCCAACATACCCCCAATCGCAGCCGGTAGTACCACTCCAAAAATGGCTTCCCATCGCGTAGCCCCCATCGCATAGGCAGCCGCGCGCAGCTCAGGAGGAACAGCCACCAAAACCTCTCTGGCGATGGCCGTGATGATGGGGATGATCATGATCCCCAAGACAACCCCTGCCGTCAGCATCCCCGGCCCAATCGGTGGTGTGCTGAAAATGGGAAGCCAATTGAAGTTCTCGTACAGGAACATCTGAACGGGGCGGAAGAAGGGGATGAAGACAAACAATCCCCAAATGCCGAACACCACACTGGGAATAGCCGCCAACAGCTCAACCACAATGATCAGAGCCAGACGCAAGGACTTCGGAAGAAAATCCTCGCTCAGAAAAATAGAGATGCCAAAGCTAAAAGGAACCCCCACAATCAGAGCGATGAGAGAAGTCACTAGCGTGCCGTAGATCTGTGGCCAGGCCCCATAGACGTCCTCGACCGGATCCCAGGTGGTGCTCCAGAAGAAACTCAGTCCAAACTTGCTGATAGCTGGCAAAGACTGAATGCCGATCTCCAGAGCAATCCAGAGCAGCAGGAAGGCCGAGAAAAACACGGCAATCCGCGTAGCCCAGATAAAAACCTGGTCGCGCCGGCGCTGGAAAACCGGCCGAGGCCGAAACATAGAACTGCTGTCAGAAAAAAAGGTATTCATCCGCCTGAAGCCAGAAGTGGTTGGTAAGAGTTTTTACGGGGTAATGCCTTCCAGCGCAGCCAGAGCTTTTTGCCGCGTTTCTTCCGGCAGAGGGACATATCCCAACTGCTCAGCGAAAGCCTGCCCCTCAGTAAGGCCGTAGCGGAGAAACTCTTTAACGGCCTTGGAAGTCTCGGCTTTGGGGTAAACCTTGTAGGCAAGGATCCAGGTGTAGCCCACAATAGGGTAAGAGTCTTCCCCAATAGGATCCGGATCGACCCCCAGCAAACGCTCGTCGAGCTGAATTCTGGCCAGCGCCGCTTTCTCCGTCTCGACGTTGGGAGTTACAAACTTGCCTGCCCGGTTTTCCAGACGGGCAATGTTCAGGTTGTTGAGCTTGGCAAAGCCGAATTCCACGTAGCCAATCGAGCCAGGAATTTGCTTGATCTGCTCGGAAACCCCTTCGTTCCCACGCGCCCCTACGCCGGTTGGCCAGTTTACCGAAGAGCCGCGACCCACCTTTTGCTTCCACTCTGGGCTAATAGCGTTGAGGTGAGTGGTGAAGATATCGGTGGTACCACTTCCATCAGAGCGATGCACGACGGTAATCGGCAAATTCGGGAAAGTCACCTGTGGGTTAAGGCCAGCCAGCAGGGGATCGTTCCAGTTCTTGATCTTGCCCAGGAAGATATTCGCCAGTGCCAGGCGGGAAAGGCGGATTTCGGGGCCCACCCCAGGAATGTTGTACGCTGCAACTAACGCTCCGCCCACCATGGGTACAGAAACCATCCCTTTGGGAGGGTTAGCCTCATTCTCAATTTGGTTGATCTCTTCAGGACGGGGCACGCTGTCACTGGCACCGAAATCGACCGTGCGGGCTACAAACTGCCGACGACCCGCACCGCTTCCTACAGACTGATAGTTGACCTGGATGTTAGGGTTTTTCTTGCCAAACTCTTGGGCCCAAGTTTGATAGATGGGGGCCGGGAAGGTCGCCCCAGCGCCATTGATGGTGATGGTCTGCCGAGCAAACACCCGCTGCCAATTCGTCTGACTGGCCGCAAAGCCGGCAACAGTGGCAGATAGAAACTTCAGGAAAGAACGACGCTCCAAGGGGTGCAACGTCACCATACAGATCTCCTCTCCCAGATGAAGATAAAATCCTAGCCCAGATCTAAAAAAGGCTACTTCACTCGAGAACCTTACCCAACCCAATCAAAACTCGTCGGGCTGGGTATGCCACTACCGCCTGGAAGCTTGGAGGCAACCCTCAAGCTAACCCTGCGATCCTCAACAAGCCTTCAACCGATCGCAACATCCCAGGGATCCCTTTGAGCACGCAGGGTTCCCTCGGGAACGCTCCATTGAAGACTTCGCCAGTCCGCGCAGCTACTATAACGTAAAGGCCAGTTGTTTTTAGTTAAAACGAGGTTAAGCCCAGGTTATCTCTGGGGATATCCGCCAAATGTTGCAAACCCCTCAAGGGATCCCCTTCGGTGTCAGCCACTCTATACCCTCTGCTAAGTATTTCCTGAAACAAATAACCTTCCGCATTTTTGGTTTAGAAACAAGGTGGCTTCTTGTCTTCCTACCGGGGTTGCGAGCGGCAAGAGAGCTTCATCGGCAATGAGCTCCGAGAAGGGATCCCCTATGCCGACGGGCTGGTGGCTATGGCACTCTGGGCTGACGATGAACCTGCTGAGCCTCTAGAATGGAGGGCTGTCGAGAAAAGAAGTGTCTTCCCAATGTCGAAACGTAACATGCAGGTTGTGCTGCGCCAGGCGATCCCAGGGCTGGGCAAGCCCGGAGAGATTGTCAACGTCAAGCCCGGATATGCTCGCAACTACCTCTTCCCGCGGCAGATGGCGGTGCGGGTTACCCCTGGCATATTGAAAGAGCAGCAGATGCGTCTGGAGCAGGAAGCGGCTCGTAAACTGGCAGAAAAACAACGGGCGGAAAACTACAAGACCGCTCTGGAGACCATTGGTCGCTTCGTCATCCGTAAGAAAGTGGGAGAACACGACCTCCTATTTGGGCAGGTGACCACCAGCGATATTGCTGAGGTGGTGCTGGCTACCAGCGGTCTAGATATCGACCGCCGCAACATTC